>NZ_JBSGIV010000019.1:0-104180 GCF_053605225.1 Micromonospora sp. NPDC003944 | reverse complement strand
TTGACGCAAACCTCTTGATCACCGCGGGCTGCCGGGGGCCGGAGGGGTGCGGGGTGGGGTGGGGGATTGGGGTGGGGTGGGTGGGCGGGCTAGGGTGCGGTGGCATGAGCAGTGAGATTCCGGCCCGCGCGGACGTGGTCATCGTCGGTGCCGGGCACAACGGTCTGGTCTCCGCGATCCTGCTGGCCCGCGCCGGTCTGGACGTCCTCGTGTTGGAGGCCGCCACGGTCATCGGCGGCGCCACCCGTACCGAGAACCCGTTCCCCAGGGTGCCGGGGCTGCGCCACTCCACCGGCTCGTACCTGCTCGGGCTGATGCCTCCGGAGCTGCTCGCCACGCTCGACGTCCGGATCCCGGTGCTGCGTCGGGACCCGCACTACTTCCTCCCCACCCCGGGTGGGCTCGGCTCGCCGTACCTCCTCTTCGGCAGTGACACCACCGCCACCCGGGCGCAGCTCGCCGAGTTCTTCTCCCCCGCCGACGTGGCCGCCGACGACGCGATGCAGGCCGAGCTGGCCGCGCTGCGGGAAGACCTCGCCCCGGCCTGGCTGGCGGAGCCGCTGACCGTCGAGGAGACCGCCGAGCGGCACGTCCGCCCGGAGCTGCGTCAGGTCTTCGTCGACCTCGTGCGGGGCTCGGTCGCCGACTACCTGGCCCGCTTCGAGTTCCGCTCCGAGCTGCTGGTCAGCATGTACGCGGTCACCGACGGCCTGTCCGGGCTCAACGCCGGCCCGGACGACCCCGGGACGGGCCACAACTTCCTCGTCCACAACATGTGCCGACTGCCCGGATCCGGTGGCACCTGGATGATCGCCGAAGGTGGGATGGGCACCGTCTCCCGGACGTTCGCCGACGCGGCGCGTGCCGCCGGAGCGACCATCCGCACCGGTACGCCTGTGCACGCGGTGACCCTGGACGGCGGCGCGGCGAACGGAGTGGTGCTGGCCGACGGTCGAGAGGTCGCCGCCCGGGTGGTGCTCGGCGCGTGTGACCCGTACACCCTGATGGGCCTGTTGCCCGACGGCGCGCTCCCGGCGCGTCTCGGCGAACGGATGGCGGCGGTCCGCCGGCCCGGCACCACCCTCAAGCTCAACCTGGCGCTCACCGGGCTGCCCCGGTTCTCCTGTCTGCCGGACGGGACGCCGAGCCCGTTCGGCTCGACCATCCACCTGCTGCCCGGGCCGGCGTCGCTTGTCGGCGGCGAGGCGACCTCGCCGATGACCGCGCTGCGGGCCATGTGGGCGGACGTGCAGGCCGGGTTGCTGCCGGCGGAGCCCACCATCGAGTGGTACCTGCACACCACCGTCGACCCGTCGCTCTCCGACGCCGCCGGGCACCACTCGTCGGCGCTCTTCGTCCAGTCCGTCCCCTACGAGCTGGCCGGCACCACCTGGGACGCGGAGCTGCCCGGTTACGTCGACCGGCTCATCGGGATCGTCGAGCGGTACGCGCCCGGCACCGGCGACCTGATCGCCGACGCGGTGCCCCTGCCGCCGCCCGGTATCGAGGCGCACTTCGGCATCAGCGGCGGCCACATCCACCACGTCGACAACACCGTCTCGTTCACCGACCGGATGCCGTACGCCACCGGCGTCGACGGCGTGTACGCCGGCAGCGCCGGCTGCCACCCGGCCGGCAGCGTCATCGGCGCGGCCGGCCACAACGCCGCCCGCCGCATCCTCAGCGACCTAGGTCGCTGACCGGCCCCGGCTGGGGCGGTCGGAGGGCCGGAGGTCACCCGGCCCCCCGATCAGGTAGAAGCCGACGAGCAGCAGGTACGCGCACAGGCTGAGGATGGGGTCGACGAAGACGATGGCGAAGGCGACCAGGTAGAACAGGGGCTTCAGCGCTATCCGCCGTGCGATGGTCCTGGCCAGCCGGGGGTCCAGGTCCGGGTGGAGGAGTCCGTGCCGACGGGCCCACCACCACGTCAGGTTGACGGAGATCGCCTCACCGAGCACGGTGCCGACGTAGAGGGCGGCGGTCAGCCGCTGCTCGGTCGGACTGCCGCGCAGATTGTCCGACAGCAGATCGGCGGTGAACGGGATCGTGGCGATGAAGAGCAGGACGAGCAGGTTGAAGACCAGCAGCATCTGGTCGACCCGGGCCACGTACCGCCACAGGTTGTGGTGGGCGAGCCACACCTGCCCGGCGATCGCGAAGGTGATCACGTACGCCAGGTAGGACGGCCAGGCGTGGGCCAGGGCGTCCGGGAGCTCTCGCCCGCTCTCCCTGGCCGGACCGGTCTGGAGCAGTTCGACGGCCATCACCGTCAGCACGACCCCGAAGACGCCGTCGCTGAACGTCTCCACCCGGCCAGCGTCCCGGATCTTCTCCCGGCCGCGCCCGTACCGGTACGCGATCTCCCCCGCCACCCACGCCCCCATGCCCGGTTGCCGCCGGCCCGCGGGGTGCGCCGCCGGCCCGCCGGGTGCGGCCGTCACGAGCACCCCACCCGCGATCGTGCACTTTCCGTCGCCGTCATGGGGCGATTGGCGCGCTTTGCTGCCACGGAAAGTGCATGATCGCGAAGGTGGAGTGGGATCAGATGACCGCTTCGCCGGCGGGGGCGGGGGTTTCCGCGTCCACCCGGTGGGCTCGCACCTTGTGGCCGACGCTGGTCAGGCAGCGGCCGCTGGGCAGGTCGAAGCGCCAGCCGTGGAGTTGGCAGGTGAGCTGGTCACCGTCGACGATGCCGAAGCGGGTCAGGTCCGCCTTCAGGTGCGGGCAGCGCCGCTGCACCACCCAGTCGCCCAACGTGATGTCCTCGGCGTCGGTGCTGCGCTCGTGCTCGTCGTACCAGCCCTCGGCGTACTGGAGGCGCTCCTCGGAGAGGCACTTGAAGAACGCGTAGACGAACTCGTTGTACTGGCCGATCCGGGCCGCCGAGAACCGGCAGGACAGGAAGAGCGAGTTGACCCAGTCCACCTCGTCGATGAAGAGCAGGTGCTCGACCAAGGACCGCTCCATCCGGAAGCGGTAGCGGACCTTCTCGTCCGCGTACGGTCGGACCTCCTTGCCCGGGAAGTCCACCACGATGGATTCGACGCTCTCAGCGTCGTAGCCGACCAGGTCGAAACGGACCGGGCCGCCGACACCCTTGGCCAGGTAGATCGACTCGTCGAGCAGCGGCTCGATCCGACGCTTCATCTCACCGAGCACATCCACCTCGGGGTGCCGCCAGGACGCCTTCTCCGCCTCGATGACCGGGCGCTTGCGCTCCCGCATCTCCTCCAGGTGGGCGACCTTGTTGGCGAAGAACTCCTCCACCGGCACCGGGTGGGTGGTGCTCGCGCCCTCGGTGGTGACCTCGGCGACGCTGCCCGGCAGCAGCACGATCCCGTTGGTGCCGCCGACCTTCGCGTACTCCGACAGGAACACGGACTGGTCCGGGAAGATGTTGCCCTCGTCGCCGTGGATGTCGTTGAACTGCCACAACTCGTCGTCGAGGAAACACGGCGGGCCGGCGATCGGGAAGACGTGCGACGCCTTCAGGTCGTCGATGTAGCGCCAGGTCCGGTCGAACTGCCGGTCCCGCTTCTGCTTGCCGAACGCGGTCTTCGCCGCCTGCGGCAGCTCGTAGACCATCGGGTACCAGATGGCCCCGGAGAACTGGAGCAGGTGCGCGTGCACGTGCCCCAACTCGGCGAAGACGCTCAGGTCGGTGGGGCGGGCGTCGTTCTGGTTGAGCAACCGCACCCCGTCGTACTCGACCCAGAGCGAGGAGTCGCCGATCGGCCCGTCGGTCGGGCTGGTCAACGCCTGGATCATGATCTTCAGGCCGCCGGGCAGCTCCACCACCTGCTCGTTGGGCGCCTTGAGGAACGTGGTGAAGCCCAGCGCCCGGAACTCGTCCTCCATCTCCGAGGTGGGGAACTCGGGGAGCAAAACCGTGGCGTCCTTCGAGACGAAGTCGCGCAGGTGCTTCGCGTCGAAGTGGTCCCGGTGCAGGTGGGAGACGTACAGGTAGTCGACCTGCCCCAGGGTCTCCCAGTCCAGCAGAGAATTGTCCGGGAAGGGGAACCACGACGCGAAGTAGGCCGGGTTGACCCACGGGTCGCACAGGATGCTGCCCGCAGCCGTGTCGATCCGCATGCTGGCGTGCCCGGTTCCGGTCACTCGCACCGCACAGTCCCCCTCAAACAGACAATCAGGTGTACGCCAAACGCTACCGGAGCGAGTCTGACCGCCACCCCGCGACGCCGGTAGTGCCGTCCAGCCGAGCTGGGCAGGGGCCGATGGCCAGGAAACCCCCACCCCACCGCACCGCGCACGAGGCGTGCCAGACTAACCAAAGATCCGATCGCGAGGGAAGGACCGACAGTGGCAGGAAGCGAGCCGGTAACGTCGCCAGACCAGCACAAGCCCGGGCACCGCAGGGCCGGGCAGATCGGCGCCGTGCTGTCCGCACTGGCGCTGCTGGCGATGATCTGCGGCAACCACGAGGGCAGGGTCGAGGACATCTGGCTGATCGGCCTGGCCGCGCTGCTGCTGATCATCGTGATCGGCGATGTGGTGCTGCGGCGCAGCGGTCTGCGTTCCTGACCCGACCCACCGCCGGACGACCGGCCGACGTACGCCGAGGGCCCGCCCCCACCGGGGGACGGGCCCTCGTCCGTACGCTCGGGTCAGCGCCCGAAGAGGATGTCCTGCACGTCCTTGAGCGCGGCGTCGACCTCGGCCTCGAAGTAGCCACCCGGCACCAGGCCGAACCGCAGCGTGTCCAGGTCCTTCGGGTCGACCGGCATCGGGTTGCGGCGCTGCATGCCACCGAGCAGGGTGTCGAAGAAGCGGTCCACCTGGTCGGGGTCGTACCCGCTGCCGAACCGGCGCACCTGGAAGCTGCGGCGGATCTGGTCCACCCGGTACAGGTCACTGCCGGGCGGACCGGCCATCGGAGGGCCACCCATCGGCGGACCGGCCATCGGAGGGCCGCCCATCGGGGGGCCACCCATCGGCGGACCGGCAACCGCGGGCGGGCCGGCCATCGGCGGGCCGCCCATGCCCTGCTGCGGCAGCGGAGGCGGACCGCCCGGACCACGGCGCATGTCGCGCAGGTCCCGTTCCGGCATCCGGATCTCCGCCGTCATGTCGGTGCGGCCGTGCCGGCCGGCCTCGAAGCCGTCGAAACGCGGCTCCTCCGGCGGCGGCGGATAACCGCCGGGCGCACGCTGGTCGTCGGGGCCGTAACCGCCACGCTTGTCGTCCGGGCCGTAACCACCGGGCGCGCGCTGGTCGTCCGGGCCGTACCCACTGGGGCCGGCGGGCAGGCCACGCTGCGGCATGCCGTGGCCGCCCATCGGGCCGGGACCCATCGGACCACCGGGGCCCATCGGGGGACCGGCCGGGCCACGGGGCGCGTCGTAACCACCGCCGCGCGGGGCGTCGTACCCACCGGCGAAGGCACCTGTCGGCTCGTCGTAACGGCCGTAGGGCGGGCCGGCCTGCGCGGGCATCGGCCGGGGCGGCATCGGCTGCGGGACCATGCCCCGGTCGTCACGCATCGGCGGACCCATTCGGTCCGGTGGGCCCATCCGGTCACCCATCCGGGGGTCGCCACCGCGCCCGGCGCTGTTGCGCTCCTCCAGCTCGGCCAGCTGCCGCTCGACCCGGTCCAGGTGAAGGTCGACCTGCCACTCGTCGTAGCCGTTGAAGCGGACCCGGAAGACGACGTCATGAACCTCCTGGGAGGCCACCGGGGCGCCGACCTGTCGGCCGTCGAGCGTCGCCTCGACCCGGTCGAGGAAGGCATCCACCTCGTCGACCTTGTATCCCCGGCGGAGCGCCTTGCGCCGGAAACGCTGACCCTGACTCGCCACTATGTCTCCTGGTCTCGTTCGCCACGCCCGGTCACGCCGGTGCCTCTCCGGCGCGGTCGGTGTTGGTGTCGTTGTCCTCGGCGGCGGCGAGCTGGCCACACGCGCCGTCGATCTCGCGACCTCGGGTGTCCCGAACTGTGGTGGACACCCCGGCGTCGCGCAACCGCCGGACGAACTCCCGCTCGACCGGCTTCGGGCTCGCGTCCCAGCGGCTGCCCGGCGTCGGATTGAGCGGAATGAGGTTCACGTGGGCCAACTTGCCGGCCAGCAGCCGCCCGAGCAGGTCGGCTCGCCACGGCTGGTCGTTCACGTCCTTGATCATCGCGTACTCGATAGACACGCGACGGCCCGTCCGGGCGGCGTAGTCCCACGCTGCGTCCAGCACCTCGGCTACCTTCCAGCGCTGGTTTACCGGCACGAGTTCGTCGCGCAGATCATCATCAGGCGCGTGCAACGACAGCGCAAGGGTCACAGAGAGGTCTTCGCTGGCCAGTCGGTGGATGGCCGGAACCAGGCCGACCGTGGAAACGGTGATGTGCCGCTGGGACAGGCCGAGCCCCTCCGGGGCCGGGCTGACCAGCCGACGGATCGCCGCGATCACCCGGTTGTAGTTGGCAAGCGGCTCGCCCATGCCCATGAAGACGACGCGCGACAGCCTCGGCGGGGAACCCGCGACCACGCCGGACGCCGCCACCCCGGCCATGTACACCGCCTGGTCGACGATCTCCGCCGTCGACAGGTTGCGGGTCAATCCGGCCTGGCCGGTCGCGCAGAACGGGCAGGCCATGCCGCATCCCGCCTGGCTGGAGATGCAGACGGTCACCCGGTCCGGATAGCCCATCAGCACGCTCTCCACGAGCGCACCGTCGTGCAGCCGCCAGAGCGCCTTGCGGGTCGCGCCGTCGTCGCAGGCCAACTCGCGCACCGGGTGGAGCAGCGTCGGCAGCAACTGGTCAGCCAGTCGCTCCCGGGTCGCCGCGGGCAGATCGGTCATCGCCTGCGGGTCGCGGACCAACCGCCCGAAGTAGTGGTTGGAGACCTGCTTGGCGCGGAAGGCCGGCTCCCCCAACCCGGTGACCAACGCCTGGCGGCCGGCCAGGTCCAGGTCAGCGAGGTGCTGAGGGGGCATCGAGGCCCGGCGCGCGGCGGGGGCGACCGAGATGGCGGGAATCAGGGGCAGGCTCGTCATGGCTGGTCCAGTGTGTCACGCCGCCGGCGTCGGGTGCCGCTCCGGAGGTGTCGAACGGGCCGCGACCGCCGGAGCTGGACGGCCAGGTTGACGTGACTCATCCCTCAGCTCACCACCGGCACGAGGACCGCCAACAGCAGGTAGGCCGTCGGCACCGCGAACAGGATGGAGTCCAGGCGGTCCATCAGACCGCCGTGGCCGGGCAGCAGGTTGCTCATGTCCTTCACGCCGAGGTCCCGCTTGATCATCGACTCGGCCAGGTCGCCGAGGACCGCCGCGCAGGAGACAGCCACCCCGAACAGCGCACCCCACCAGGGGGCCACGTCGAACATCAGCCACAGCAGCAACGCGCTGCCCAGGGCCGCCGCGGTGACCGAACCGGCGAAGCCCTCCCAGGACTTCTTCGGGCTGATCGACGGGGCCATCGGGTGCTTGCCGAACGAGACGCCGGCCGCGTACCCGCCGGTGTCGGAGAGGACCACCCCGACCAGGGTGGCAAGGATGCGCAGCGGCCCGTCGTCGGGGGCCGCCGCCAACAACGCCGCGAAACCGGCGAGGAACGGCACGTAGACGGCGATCAGGGTGGCCGCGGTGAGATCCCGCTGGAAGCCGGCCGGCCCGTCACCCAACCGCCAGATCATGGTGCCCAGCACCGTCACCAGCAGGCCCAGGCTGAGCGCGTCCGGGCCCGCGAACCAGGCCAGGCCCACGGTCAACACGCCACCGGCGATCAACGGCACCAGCGGCGGGTGCGCCCCACTGCGTCGCACCGCGCGGGCCATCTCCCAGATGCCGACGGCCACCGCGGCGGCGATCACCGGCAGGAACGCCAGCGGGTAGACGACGAGCGGCACCACGATCAGCGCGCCGAGGCCGAGCCCCACCCCGATCGCCGCCGGAAGGTTGCGCCCGGCCCGCCCGGTGCCCACCTGCTGGGTGGCCGGTCGGTCGAGGCTGGCCCGCCGTCGCCCCTTCGGCCGTCGACCGGCCGTCGGCTCCGGCTCCGGCTCGACCGCCGGATCCGGCCCGATCTCGGCCCCGATGGGCGCCAACTGCGCGGTCGGGTAGTCGGCGTCGTCGTCACGGCGTACCGGCCCGTCGAACGGCCCTGGGCCGTCGAACCGGCCGGGCCCGTCGGGACGGGGGCGGCTGCCGTAGGGAGGTGGAGCACCGTCCGGCGCGCGGTCACCGTAGCGGTCACCGCGACCCCGGTCGTCGTACCTGTCGGGCTGGTTGCGGTCGTCCACGTGCCGGTCACGACCGTCGAAACGGTCATGCCGGTCACGGTCGTCGAAACGGTCGTCCGGCCGGACCGGGCGGCCACGCTCGTCGTACGGGTCCATCGGGTGCGGGTCCGCATACGGCCGGGCCTGCGGGTCGGCGTACAGCTCGGGGCCGGCGGCCGGACGGCGGCTCCAGCGGCCCGCCTCCAACTCCTGGTCCGGCCAGGGCAGCGCCACCGGGCGCTCCGGCCGGTCCCAGTTGCGAGGCTCACTGCCGTAGGGGTCGGGGTGGGACATCACGCACCGCGACGCGGCACGAGAACCACCACATGACGCAAGACCACAAGCATCCCCTACACGTGCGATGTTCCTCCGATTGACCGCCCCGACGGTCGGTCGATCCCCGGTGTTCACCGCCCGGTGGCCGGGAATCCTGCCGAGCCTACTGCACACACCGCACCGGCACGGCGGACGAGGCACGCCGACGGACGGCACCCCCGCCGCCGGCCCGACCCGAGATACGGCACGAGGCCCGTCCCCACGTCGGGGAACGGGCCTCGGAGCAGCTCACCCGCCACGTGGCGGACGATCACACCTCGAGCAGCTCGGTTTCCTTGTGCTTCACCAGATCGTCGATGCTGGCCACGTACCGCTGGGTCAGGTCGTCGAGTTCCTTCTCGGCGCGGCGACCGTCGTCCTCGCCGGCCTCGCCGTCCTTAACGATCCGGTCCAGCTCCTCCTTGCCACGGCGGCGGACGTTGCGGACCGCCACCTTGGCCTCCTCGCCCTTGTGTCGCGCCACCTTGATCATGTCGCGGCGGCGCTCCTCGGTCATCTGCGGGAGCAGGATGCGCAGCTGCGTGCCCTCGTTGTTCGGGTTCACCCCGAGGTCCGAGTCGCGGATCGCCTTCTCCATGGCGTTGATCTGCGAGTTGTCGTACGGCTTGATGATGGCCATCCGCGGCTCGGGGATCGCGATGGACGCCATCTGCGTCAGCGGCGTGGGCGTGCCGTAGTAGTCAATGATGACCTTGGAGAACATGGCGGGGTTGGCGCGCCCGGTACGGATGGCGCCGAACTCCTCCTTGGCGTGCTCGACCGCACGCTCCATCTTCTCCTCGGCCTCGAGGAGGGTGTCGTCGATCACCGGTCTCCTCGCCTCCTTCTGTGCTCGTCGTGGGCTCTGCTGAAAGTCGTCAGACCGCGCTGCCGTCGTCGCCGTCGGCGGGACTCAGGCGGTGATCAGGGTGCCGATCTTGTCGCCACCCACCGCGCGGATGATGGTGTCGTCACCCTGCGCGCCAAAGACCAGCATCGGCAGGCCGTTCTCCATGCAGAGGCTGAACGCCGCCGCGTCGGCCACCCGCAGGTTGCGGCGCAGCACCTCGGAGAAGGTGATCGAGTCGAGCTTGCTGGCGGTGGGGTCGATCCGGGGGTCGGCGGTGTAGACGCCGTCCACGCCGTTCTTGCTCATCAGCACCACGTCGGCCCGGATCTCCAGCGCCCGCTGGGCGGCCACCGTGTCGGTGGAGAAGTACGGCATCCCGGCGCCGGCGCCGAAGATGACCACGCGGCCCTTCTCCAGGTGCCGGATGGCACGCAGCGGAATGTACGGCTCGGCGACCTGGGCCATCGTGATGGCGCTCTGCACCCGGGTCTCGATGCCCTCCTTCTCCAGGAAGTCCTGGAGCGCGAGGCAGTTCATCACGGTGCCGAGCATGCCCATGTAGTCGGCGCGGGCCCGGTCCATCCCACGCTTCTGCAACTCCGCGCCGCGGAAGAAGTTGCCGCCGCCGACCACCACGGAAACCTGCACGCCGCGGCGGACCACGGTGGCGATCTGCCGGGCGATGGCCTGGACGACGTCCGGGTCGACGCCGATCGCGCCGCCACCGAAGACCTCACCGGAGAGCTTCAGCACCACCCGGCGGGCACGCCCCGGCGGCGGTGCCGTCGGGTCGTCCAGCTCCAGCGTCCGGTCACTCACAACCTGCGTCATCCGCCCCGCCCTTCCCCACGCGCACGCCCCGTGCGGCGCGTACCGCGAACCTGCCGCTGCTGACCCTATGTGACGAGGAGGCCGCGGTGCCTGTCACGTACACCGGCGGCCTCCTCGTTGACGTCTTCTGCCCACGGGCACGCGGGGCGCCCGATGGCGGCTCAGGCCTGGCCGACCTCGAACCGCACGAAGCGGGTGACCTCGATGCCGGCCTCGGCCAGCAGCTGCTTCACCGACTTCTTGTTGTCGGCCACCGACGACTGCTCGATCAGGACGAAGTCCTTGAAGAAGGAGTTCACCCGACCCTCGATGATCTTCGGCAGGGCCGCCTCGGGCTTGTTCTCCTCGCGGGCGGTCTGCTCGGCGATGCGCCGCTCGGACTCGACGACCTCAGCCGGAACCTCGTCCCGGGTGAGGTACTTCGGCCGCATCGCGGCGATCTGCATGGCCACACCACGGGCGTCGGCGTCGCCGGCCTCGTCGCTCTTGCCGGTGTACGACACCAGCACGCCGACGGCCGGCGGCAGGTCCTGGGCCTTGCGGTGCAGGTAGATGGCGATGGTGCCCTCGACCCGGGCGAACCGGTTGAGCACCAGCTTCTCGCCGATCTTGGCAGACTGCTCCTGGATCAGGTCCGCGACGACCTTGCCGTCGAGCTCGGTGGCGAGCAGCTCCTCGGCGGAGTTCACGCCGGAGCGGTCACCGTGCTCGACCAACTGCTGGGCCAGCGCGATGAACGAGTCGGTCTTGGCGACGAAGTCGGTCTCGCAGTTCAGCTCCAGCAGCGACTTGCCGGAGTGGGCGACCAGGCCGTTCGCGGCCGTGCGGCCGGCCCGCTTGCCGACGTCCTTGGCGCCCTTGACGCGCAGGATCTCGACGGCCTTGTCGAAGTCGCCCTCGGCCTCGGTCAGCGCCTTCTTGCTGTCCATCATGCCGGCGCCGGTGAGGTCGCGGAGCTTCTTGACGTCCGCGGCGGTGATTTGGGACATGGCTCTCTCTTCGGTGTTGAGACGGCGTGTGGATGGTCAGAGGTGCCGGTTACCCGGATCCGGGCGGATCGTGCCCGGCGTACCGCCGCTGCCCACCGTTCGTGAAAACGGACGGCGGGCAGCGGCGGTGCGATCACTCCGCGGTGGCGGCCGCCGGCTGCTCGGTGGTGGCCTGCGCCGGCTGCTCCGGGGTGGTGGCGGCCTGCTCGGCCGGGGCGGCCGACTCGTCGGCCTTCTTCGGCTCGAGCAGCTCGCGCTCCCACTCGGTCAGCGGCTCGTCGCTGGCGACACCCTCGGGCTTCTCGTCGTTGCCCCGGCGACGGCCGGAACGCGCGATCAGGCCATCCGCGACGGCGGCGGCGACGACCTTGGTCAGCAGCTCGGCCGAGCGGATCGCGTCGTCGTTACCCGGGATCGGGAAGTCGACCTCGTCCGGGTCACAGTTGGTGTCCAGCACCGCGATGACCGGGATGCCCAGCTTGCGGGCCTCGTCGACGGCGATGTGCTCCTTCTTGGTGTCGACGATCCAGACCGCGGCGGGAAGCTTCTGCATGTCCCGCAGACCACCGAGGGTGCGGGTCAGCTTGATCTTCTCGCGGGAGAGCTGCAGGGTCTCCTTCTTGGTGTAACCGGCGGCGGTGCCGCTCAGGTCACCCAGGCCCTCCAGCTCCTTCATCCGCTGGAGCCGCTTGTACACGGTCTGGAAGTTGGTCAGCATGCCACCGAGCCAGCGGTGGTTGACGTACGGCTGGCCGACCCGGGTCGCCTGCTCGGCGATGGCCTCCTGGGCCTGCTTCTTGGTGCCGACGAACAGGATGCTGCCACCCTCGGCAACGGTTCCACGCACGAACTCGTACGCCTTCTCGATGTAGTCGAGGGTCTGGCGCAGGTCGATGATGTAGATGCCGTTGCGCTCGGTCATGATGAAGCGCTTCATCTTCGGGTTCCAGCGCCGGGTCTGGTGCCCGAAGTGGACACCGCTCTCCAGCAGCTGACGCATGGTCACGACGGCCATGGTGGGGGTACTCCTCAAGGTCCCTGGTTGTCACGCCCGGCCGGTGGCCGGGCGTCCTGGTGCCTGGTCGCCGACCCATGGTGGACCCGACCAAGATCGGGACCAGGGAGGCCGTCGCTCCACGACGATTCGTGAAGAGGGCACGCGAGGTCGACCGCACGAGGCGGTCGCCAGTTGGCCAGTGTACGCCCCTCACCCGTTCAGCCGCCCCGGGGTGCGCGCGGGGTGCCGCTCCGCCGCTTCCGCCGTTGTTGCGGGAAAGATCGCGCTCGTTCATGGAAATAGTGGCCTCCGCGTCACCGGAGGCCACTATTTCCTGGTTACTGCCCGATCGTCAGCGCGCGCCGGGCCGGTGGCGCGCCGGGGTGGCGGCGCGCCGGGTCGGGCCGGGTCAGCCGGCGGCGAGCGCGGCTGCCACGAAGAGCACCAGGCCGACGGTCAGGTAGGCCGTCGGCGGGCGCAGCCAGCCCCGACCGTTGTCGGCGAGCGACAGGCCGCCGGTCCGTAGCCCGTACAGCCCGATCGCGAAGATCGGGAGGCCGGCGACCAGGGCGATGCCCACCACCACGTTCCCGGCGTTCACCGGGTCGCCGGTCACGCCCGCCAGCAGCACGCGCAGCGCGGGGACCTCGAAGATCAGAACCAACAGCGCGAAGAGTACGGCCAGCACCGGTCGACGGGTCCGATAGACGCCGTCGACGGCCGGCGGGTACACCGCTGGCTCGCCGCTGGGCAGGTCAGGGCGAGGCCCGATCCCCGGCATCGGACCGGTCGGCATCTCCAGCGGGTGCGGCGTGTCGCTGGCACCACGGGTCGGCTCGACGATCGGGTACCCACCGAGCGAAGCGGGACGAGCCTGCTCAGCCAGCACACTGGCCGGCGCGACCGGTGTCGCTGTGGCGTCCCGGGCAGTCTCCGGCGCGACGTCGGTCAGCGGAGACCCCGCTGCGGTCGCCTCGCGGGCGGCCCGGCGACCGGGCAGCTCACCGGAGGTCTCGGAGGGGTCCCGGTCCGCCCTCCGCGAGCGGGTGGCCCGGTAACCGTCCACCTCCGGCCGGGCGGCGCCCAACGGGTCCACCGCGCCGAAGCGCCCCGAATCAGCCTCACCGACCCCGAACCGACCGTTCTGGTCATCCACGGCACCGAAGCGACCCGAGTCCGGCTCCGGCGCACCGAAACGACCCGCGTCCACCGCACTCAGACGACCCGAGTCCGACTCCGGCGTACCACCGAAGCGGCTCGCGTCGACGGCGCCGAAGCGTCCCGGGTCCGGCTCGCGGCGGCGGCCGACGCCGGTGTCCTCGACGGAGCGGCCGTCCTCCGCGCCACGCTGCTCGGGAATCTCGGTGTCCCGGTACCGGGGTTCACCCGCGCCGCGCCACTCCGACTCGCCGTAACCTCGACCCCGCTCGTCGGGGTACCAGCGCGACTCCTGATCTTCCGGAAAACTCCGTCGTCCGTCCACGTCAGGCACCGTATGCGACCCGCCACCCCCGCGCCATTTCAGCCCCCGCACCCGCACCCCGCACCCGCACCCACCACCTTGATCAAGTGATGAGAAGTAGGTCTCAGGACCGCTCGCCGACCTACTTCTCATCACCTGATCAAGGAGACGTCACCTGAGAGCGGCGAGCCGCGCTCTGAGTGGGCCCAACGCCGCTAGCACAGCTCGGGCATGATCGGCCGGTTGTCCACAGCAGCCCCGTTGTCCACAGCTGGGCCGCCGCCGGGTCGCGGCGATCGTGCTGCGGCGGGCACCGTGCCGTGCATGACGAAGCGGAACCAGGCGGTTGGCGCGTACGGCGAGCGGTGTGCGGCCCGGCACCTGACCGAGGCGGGGCTGCGCCCCATCGCCACGAACTGGCGCTGTCCGGCCGGGGAGATCGACATCATCGCGTGGGACGGGCCCGTGCTCGCCTTCTGCGAGGTGAAGACCCGCCGGGGTACGGGCTTCGGCACCCCGGCCGAGGCGGTCGTGCCAGCCAAGGCCCGCCGGCTGCGCGGGCTCGCCGCACGATGGCTGACCGAGACCGGTACGACCGCCGAGGAGGTGCGCTTCGACGTGCTGTCGGTGCTGCTGCCCGACACCGGCCCGGCGCAGGTAGACCATCTCAAGGGCGCGTTCTGACATGCGTACCCGAAACATCGGTGACGCACGGTGAGCTACGCGAAGGTGCTCTGCGTGGGGCTGGTCGGGGTGACCGGCCACCTCGTCGAGGTGGAGGCCGACCTGGCCGCCGGCCTGCCAGCGGTGGTGATCTCCGGCCTGCCGGACACCGCCCTGCACGAGGCCCGCGACCGGGTCCGGGCCGCGGTCGTCAACTCCGGCCAGCGTTGGCCGAACCGGCGGATCACCCTCAACCTGCTGCCCGCCACGCTGCCGAAGTTCGGGTCGGCCTTCGATCTGGCCATCGCCGCGGCGCTGCTCGGTGGCTCGGGCGAGCTGCCGCTGCTCCCCCTGGAGGGGGTGGTGGTCCTCGGCGAGTTGGGGCTCGACGGGACGGTCCGGCCGGTGCGGGGCGTGCTCCCGATGGTCGCCGCCGCGGCCCAGGCCGGCGTCGCGCGGGTGATCGTCCCGGTCGGCAACGCCGCCGAGGCCGCCGTCATCCCCGGCGTACGGGTACGAGCGGTGGACACCCTGCACCGGCTGGTCGCCTTCGTCCGGGACGGGACCCCGCTGATCGAGCCTCCGGCGGACGTCCCGACGCCGGTGCTCGGCGGGCCGGATCTCGCCGAGGTCGCCGGGCAGCGGATGGGTCGGCGCGCCCTGGAGGTCGCCGCGGCCGGCGGGCACCACGTGGCACTGCTGGGCCCCCCGGGCGCCGGCAAGACGATGCTCGCCGAACGACTGCCGTCGATCCTGCCCGAGTTGGACGACGACGCGGCGCTTGAGGTCACCGCGCTGCACTCGGTCGCCGGGCTGCTGCCGCCGGGCGGTCGGTTGCTGCGCCGCCCGCCGTTCCAGGCGCCGCACCACACCGCGACCGTGCCGTCGTTGGTCGGTGGCGGCTCCGGGCTGGCCCGACCCGGCGCGGTCTCGCTGGCACACCGCGGGGTGCTGTTCCTGGACGAGGCTCCCGAGTTCAGCAAGGGCGCGCTTGAGGCGCTGCGCCAACCACTGGAACACGGCCACGTCCAGCTGAACCGCAGCGGGGGCGGCACCGTCTACCCGGCCCGTACCCAGCTGGTGTTGGCGGCCAATCCGTGTCCGTGCGCGAAGCCGGCGGGCGACGCGCACTGCGAGTGCAGCCCACTGGTTCGCCGACGGTACCTGGGGAGGCTCTCCGGGCCGCTGCTCGACCGGATCGACGTCCAGGTGCGGCTGATGCCGGTACGGGCGGCCGAGCTGATGGCGACCGACGGCGACGTCGAGCCATCGGCGACGGTCGCCGCCCGGGTGGCGGTGGCCCGGCAGGCGGCGACCACCCGCTGGGCGGACCTCGGCCGGCGGCTCAACGCCGAGGTCGAAGGCCCGCACCTGCGCCGACCGCCGTGGCGACTTCCGGGCCGGGTCACGGTCGAGCTGCGTGGCCGGCTCGACTCCGGCTCGCTGTCGGCGCGCGGCTTCGACCGGGTGATCCGGATGGCCTGGACCATCGCCGATCTGGACGGCCGCGACCGGCCGGACCGCGACGACGTTCGGGAAGCGCTTCAACTACGGACGGGGGAGGCGGCGTGAGCGCCGAGGACGACAGCAGGCTGGCCCGGGTCGCGCTGACCTGGCTGGCGGAGCCGGGCACGCGCGCGGTGCATCACCTGGTCGAGCGGCACGGCCCGGTGGCGACCCTGGACCTGCTGCTCGACGGCGGCAGCCCGGGCGGCCGGCTGCACACCACTGTCGCCGCACGCTCGGCGGCCGGTGACGCGCGGGCGGTGGCGGCTGAGGCCCTGGAGCGGGCGGACCGACTGGGTGCCCGACTCGTCACACCTGACGACGAGGAGTGGCCGAGCCAGGTTGCCAGCCTGGCCGCGTTGCGCCTGCCGGACGTCAGCCGCCGGGTGGACGGTGAGACCGCCCCGCCGCTCTGCTTCTGGGTACGCGGGGGCTGGCCGCTCGGCGAGGCTCTGGACCGCTCGGTGGCCGTGGTGGGCGCGCGGGCGGCCACCGGCTACGGGCAGCACGTCGCGACAGAGTTGGGGTACGGGCTTGCGGAACGGGACTGGACCGTCGTGTCCGGTGGCGCGTTCGGCATCGACGCCGCCGCGCACCGGGGCGCCCTCACCGCTGGCGGTCTGACCGTCGCGGTGCTCGCCTGCGGGCTCGACCGCCCGTACCCGATGGGCAACGCCGCGCTCTTCGACCGGATCGCCGAGACGGGGCTGCTGGTCAGCGAGTGGCCGCCCGGCGCCGAGCCGCTGCGACCCCGGTTCCTGATCCGCAACCGGGTGATCGCCGCGGGCACCCGGGGCACCGTGGTGGTGGAGGCGTCGGCGCGCAGTGGCGCGACGCAGACCGCACGGCGTGCCATCCACGGCAATCGGGTGGCCATGGTGGTGCCGGGGCCGGTGACCTCGGCGATGTCCGTCGGTGCCCACGAGTTCCTGCGCGAGCACGCCAAGGCCCGGTTGGTCACCGGCGTGGCGCACGTGCTGGAGGAGGTGGGTCGGATCGGCGCGGACCTGGCTCCCCCGACGCGTGGACCACAGCGGGCCTCCGACGCCCTGGACGACGACGCGCGGTCACTGTTGGAGGCGCTGCCCCGCCGAGCCGCGATGGGCGTGGACCGGCTGTGCGCCAGGGCGGGTGTCGACGTACGGACGGCGTTGCGCAAGCTGTCGCTGCTTGAGGAGCTGTCCATGGTGGTCCGTCGCGATGACGGCTACGCCCTCGCCCCGCCCGCCAAGACCAAGCGTGCCGCGGAGGCGGGGGCATCCGGCCGGCCGGGCACCTGAGCGGATGCGTCACCGGCCGGCAGGGGTGGGTTGTCGAGCTGCCCGCACCCCCTCGGGTTCGGGACCCCGGCCGGCCGCTACTGCCGGTACCGTGCCCGGTCATGGGTGCAATCAAGCCGTGGCACATCAGCGTGCTCTGCTGTCTCGTCGTGACCGCCGTGCTCGCTGTCGGCCTGGTCGTGTTCCTGGTCAAGAAGAACAACCGCCGCTAGTCCGGTCGACCACGCGACACCGTCGTGTCCGGTGGCGCACCCCGACCGGCCGTAGGCTGGTGCGGTGCCAGCTGTGAGTGAGGGTGCCGGGGCCGTTGGACCGGTCGGCACGCGGGCGCGGCCACGATGAGCCGGCAGGACCGGGGCACCCAGGCCATGCACCAGGCACTGCCGCCAGCGCTGCGCGACGCGGTCGACGACTTCGCCGAGCACCTGTCGCGGGTCCGTAACCGCTCGGCGCACACCGTCCGCGCGTACGTCACCGATCTGGTCTCGCTGCTCGACCACGCCGTCCGGATGGGCTGCGTCGACCTCGCCGAGCTGGACCTGTCGGTGCTGCGCAGTTGGCTGGCACGGCAGCGCACCACGGGTGCGGCCCGCACGTCGTTGGCCCGCAGGGCCGCGTCGGCGCGGGCGTTCAGCGCCTGGGCGCACCGGGCCGGGCTGCTTCCCGCCGACGTGGGTGCCGCGCTGGCCAGTCCCCGCGCCCACCGGGAGTTGCCCACCGTGCTGCGCGCGGACCAGGCCGCGGCCCTGGTCGAGGCACCGACCCGGCAGGCACCGCCCACCAACCCGGCAGAGCGCACGAACGCAGCCCGCACGGACCAGGCGCGCACGCACACAGCCGACAGGGACACCGAGCCCGCGGACCCAACCCACACGGACCCAGCCTCCACCGGCCCAGCGCGCACGAACGCGGAATCCGACCCAGCTGCCGGGCCGCCCTCAAGCACGACGGACGAGACCGACGCGGTGCCGCTGCGGGACCGGGTGGTGCTGGAGCTGCTCTACGCCACCGGCGTACGGGTCAGCGAGGCGTGCGGGTTGGACGTCGGCGACGTCGACCACGGACGGCGGGTGATCCGGGTGTTCGGCAAGGGCCGGCGGGAGCGCTCGGTGCCGTACGGGGTGCCGGCCCAGCGGGCGTTGGACGACTGGCTGCGCCGTGGCCGCCCGGCGATGGCGGGACCCCGCTCCGGCGACGCGCTGCTGCTGGGTGCCCGGGGTGGTCGGCTCAACCCGACGACCGCGCGTCAGATCGTCGGTGCGTACGCCGAGACCGCCGGCCTACCCCGCACCAGTCCGCACGATCTACGCCACTCCGCCGCCACCCACCTCCTGGAGGGCGGCGCCGACCTACGCGCCGTGCAGGAGCTGCTCGGTCACTCGTCGTTGGCGAGCACCCAGATCTACACCCACGTCTCGGTCGAGCGGCTGCGGGCCGCGTACCGGCAGGCCCATCCGCGCGCCTGATCAAGGACCGAGGACATGGTTACGATCATCACGTGAGCGACCCGCAGCCCCCTGAGCCGATCCCGGGCGCCCGCCTGCTCTTCTCCCTGGACCCGGCGGTCAGCCACCTCAACCACGGCTCGTTCGGGGCGGTGCCGATCACGGTGCAGCGCGCCCAGCAACGACTGCGCGACGAGATGGAGAGCAACCCGCTGCGCTTCTTCACCCAGGGCGTGGTCGACCGGATCGCGCACACCCGCCGGCACCTCGCCGGGTTCCTCGGTGCCGACCCGGACAGCAGCGCCCTGGTGGGCAACACGACCACGGGCGTCGCCGTGGT
Organism: Micromonospora sp. NPDC003944; assembly: GCF_053605225.1. Classification (NCBI taxonomy): domain Bacteria; kingdom Bacillati; phylum Actinomycetota; class Actinomycetes; order Micromonosporales; family Micromonosporaceae; genus Micromonospora; species Micromonospora sp. NPDC003944. The sequence goes on along the minus strand of NZ_JBSGIV010000019.1, from coordinate 85,268 downwards.
GCTCCAGTCGGTAGGCCTTCAGCCCGGTGACGAGGTGCTCAGCACCGACCACGGGTACGGGGCGGTGAGCCTGGCCATTCAGCGCGAGTGCCGGCGCACCGGGGCGGTCAGCCGGGTCCTGCCGATCCCGCTGGCCGCCACCGACGAGCAGATCGTGCAGATCATCCGCGCCGGCCTGCGCCCCGGGCGGACCAAACTGCTCGTCGTCGACCAGCTCACCTCGGCCACCGCGAAGCTCTTCCCGACGGCCGCCATCGTCGGGGTTGCCCACGAACACGACGTGCCGGTCCTGGTGGACGCCGCGCACGCCCCGGGCATGCTGCCCACCCCGGTGGCCGGCATCGGCGCGGACTTCTGGGTGGGCAACCTGCACAAGTGGGCGTACGCCCCGCGCGGGACCGCCCTGCTGACGGTGGCGGCACGGTGGCGGGACCGGATCGAGCCGCTCGTGGTGTCCTGGGAGCAGGAGTCGGGTTTCCCGGCCCGGCTCGAGTGGCAGGCCACGCTCGACTACACCTCCTGGCTGGCCGCCCCGGCGGGCCTGTTCACGATGCGCAGCCTCGGTGTCGACCGGGTGCGGGCGCACAACGCCGCGCTCGCCGCGTACGGCCAGAGGGTGGTGGGGGACGCTCTGGGGGTGACCCCCGCCGACCTGCCCGACCCGGGCGGGCCGGGGGTGTCTCTGCGCCTCGTCCCGCTGCCGCCCGGCACGGGCACCACCATCGACGCCGCGCGGGCGTTGCAGGCGCGCATCGGTGAGCGGCTCGCCGCCGAGGTGGCGGTGATGAGCTGGGACGGCCGGGGGTGGCTGCGGCTCACCGGGCAGGTCTACAACGCCGCCGACGAGTACGAACGGCTCGGCGCGCGGCTGCCGGCCCTGCTCGCGCAGCGCTGACCGGACGCCGGAAGCGGAAACCGGGACCGGACCGACCGGGACCGGGCCAACCGGGACCGGGCCGACCGGGAGCAGGCGCACCGGGCCGAGGCCGAGCAGGGCGAGCGGGTCGAGATACTCCTCGCCCCGGCGCAGGCCCCAGTGCAGGCACGCGTCCGCCGGGCAACCCGGGTGGCCGGGCAGCAGTTCGCCAAGCGGTGCGCCGGCGGTGACCGTCTGACCGGGGCGTACCCCGGGTTGCACGGGCTCGTGGGTGGTTCGCAGCCCGTCGACGTGCCCCACGGTGACCACCGGTCGGCCGGCCACCAGGCCGGCGAAGAGGACGGTGCCCGGCCCGGCGCTGCGGACCACGGTTCCGGCCGGGGCGGCCAGGTCGACGCCCCGATGGCCGGAGAGCCACGGCTCAGGTGGCGGGTCGAAGCGGCGCACCGGCTGCGGCGGCCCGTCGAGCGGCCAGCGGAAGCGCTCGGCGGCAGCGGGCGCGGACGCGGACGCCTGGAACGCGATCGGCACCCTCGGCGTCGGTGGCTGGCCGGGCACCGCCGCGACAAGCACCGCCAGGCCGCAGAACAGCGCGGCAAGCGCCAGTGGCACGGCGGCGCAGAGCAGCACGGTACGGCCGATCGAACGGACCGATGGTTGTCGCATGACGGCAGCCTCCGGTCATGTTCGGGTGGGACACCAGCCCGGTCGTCGGACCTGTGGACAACCGACGGCCCTGTGGACGACCACCCGATGCTCTCGGTGATCTGCTATGCGCGACGTCGCCGCCCAGGGCCTAGGCTGGGCGGCGTACGGCGGGTGCCGCCGTCTGCACCGGGGAGGCCCGCATGACCACTCTCGATGACCTGACGTCGTCCTCCACCGGGCCGGCGGTGGCCGACGTGAGCGACCCGTCCCGGCTCGCGGAGCCGGAGGAGGCGATCAGCGCCGAGGAGTTGCAGCTCGCGGCCCGCAACCACGGCATCCCGTTGGAGGCGCTGCGCTACGACGTCACCCCGGCCGGGCTGCACTACCTGCTGATCCATTACGACATCCCGGCGGTCGACTCGGCGACGCATACAGTGACCGTCGGTGGGGCGGTGGACCGGCCGCTGACAGTCAGCCTCGCCGACCTGCGCGAGCGGCCCCGGGTCACCCGGCAGGTGACCCTGGAGTGCGCCGGCAACGGGCGGGCCCTGCTGCACCCCCGGCCGGTCAGCCAGCCCTGGCTGGTCGAGGCGGTCGGCAACGCCGAGTGGACCGGCACCCCTCTCGCTCCGCTGCTGCGCGAGGCGGGCATCGACCCGGAGGCGGTGGACGTGGTCTTCACCGGCGCCGACCACGGCGTGGAGCGCGGGATCGAGCAGGACTACCAGCGGGCGCTTCCGGTCGCCGACGCGCTGCGCGAAGAGGTGCTGCTGGCGTACGAGATGAACGGCGCTCCCCTGCTGCCGCAGCACGGCGCGCCGCTGCGGCTGATCGTGCCGGGCTGGTACGGCATGGCGCATGTGAAGTGGCTCCACTCGATCGAGCTGCGGACCGAGCCGTTCGAGGGGTACCAGAACGCGGTGGCCTACCGGGTACGCCGCGACGCCGACGACCCGGGCGTGCCGGTCACCCGGATCGAGCCGCGGGCGCTGGTCCGCCCGCCCGGCTTCCCCGACTTCATGTCCCGCCGTCGGGTGCTGCGCCCCGGGCCGTGCACCCTGGACGGTCGGGCCTGGTCGGGGCACGCGCCGGTGGTGGGCGTGGAGGTGACCACCGACGGTGGGCAGAGCTGGGCACCGGCCGGGCTGGACCCGGCGGACGCGGGGGACTTCGCCTGGCGACGGTGGCGGCACGAGTGGGTCGCCACGCCCGGCCGGTACGTGCTCGGCGCGCGGGCGACCGACGCGTCCGGGCGGACCCAGCCGATCGAGCAACCGTGGAACCGTGGTGGCTTCGCCAACAACATGATGCAGCGGGTCGAGGTCGTGGTGCCGGCCGAGTGACCGACGGCGGGTCACGCCACGGGTGGGGGGCCCGTGGCGCGGCCGGGCGGCTCGGGTGCGGTCAGCCGCCGAAGCCGGAGTCGGCGGGCAGCGAGATGTCGGGCTTCTCCAGCTCCTCGACGTTGACGTCCTTGAAGGTCATCACCCGGACGTTCTTCACGAAGCGGGCAGGACGGTACATGTCCCACACCCAGGCGTCGTGCATCTCGACCTCGAAGTAGACCTCGCCGTCGGAGTTGCGCACGTGCAGGTCGACCTGGTTGGCCAGGTAGAACCGGCGCTCCGTCTCCACCACGTAGGAGAATTGGCGGACGATGTCGCGGTACTCCCGGTAGAGCTGCAGCTCCATCTCGGTCTCGTACTTCTCGAGATCTTCCGCGCTCATCGCACTCCGCCTTCCATGGCCACATCTTCCCCCACCGGCGTCGGAGGCCGAGGCTGCTCGCCCAACGCCACGCCGACGGTACCCCCTGACGCCCGTGAGCGCTCCATCGGCTCATCCGAGGCGTGGCCGCCGGGCCGTCGGGCGCGCGGCGGCCGACCGTCGCGGCCGGAGACCGCGGCGACATTGACGTACGAGAACCGGTGCTCCCGGCACGGCCCGTGCTCCCGCAGCGCCGCCGAGTGCTCCGGGGTGATGTAGCCCTTGTGCTCGGCGAAGCCGTACGCCGGGAACACCCCGTCCAGCTCCACCATGAGCCGGTCCCGGGTGACCTTGGCGAGCACGCTCGCCGCCGCCACGCACGCGGCCACCCGGTCACCCTTCCACACCGCCAACCCGGGCACCCCCAGGCCGTCCACGCCGAAACCGTCGGTCAGCACGTACTCCGGGCGGGTGGTGAGCGAGGCGAGGGCGCGCCGCATCGCCGCCAGGTTGCACACGTGCAGACCCCGGGCGTCGACCTCCTCGGCCGGGATGACCACCACGGCGTACGCGAGGGCGCGGTCCACGACCTCGGCGTACACCCGTTCCCGGCTGGCCGGGGTGAGCAGCTTCGAGTCGGCCAGCCCCTCGATCTCGCCCCGCCGCCCCTCGGGCAGCACCGCCGCGGCGGCGACGAGCGGGCCGGCGCACGCCCCCCGGCCCGCCTCGTCGGCACCGGCGACGTGCCGGAAGCCACGTCGCTGCAACGCCCGCTCCAGGGCGTACAGGCCGGCCTCTCGACGCACCACGGTGCGCGGTGGGGTCAGCACGACGCCTCGTCCGGGCCGGCGGTGGCCGACTGCTCCAGCCGAGTCAGCAGGGCGGGCAGCTCGGGCGGGTAGAACCGGTCACCGCTTGCCGCCAACTCGCCGGGAACCCACCAGCGGTGGTCGGCGATGCTGCGTCGCTCGATGTCGTTGAAGCCCGTGGTGTCCACCCGCCAGGAGTCCACCCGGAGGAGGAAGAAATCCTGTTCCTGGCGGTACCAGGTGCCGTCGAAGGAGAACTCGGTCGCGTCGGACCAGACCGACTCGCCCAACTCGGCCGGATCGACCCGCAGGCCGGTCTCCTCGGCGAGCTCACGGGCCGCGGCCGACGCCGGGGACTCCAGCGGATCGAGCCCGCCGCCGGGAGTGAACCAGTATCGGTGCCCGGGCCGGGCCGGGTCGAAGCCCTCGAACAGCAGGACCCGGCCGGCCGCGTCGACGAGCAGCACCCGGGCCGCGCGTCGAAGGGTGTAGGCACGGTCGTCGCTGTTCGCGACTGCGGGGCTCGCACCCTCACTCCTCGCGCTCACGGTCACCGCACCAGCCTGCCAGACCGAGGACGGATCGCCCACGCCCCGTCGGCCTACGGCTTGGGAATGCCGTCGAACCCGTCGGGCACCGTCAGCCAGGTGGCCCGGCTGACCGGCCAGAAGACCGTGAACGCCCGCCCCACCACATCCTTCTCGGGGATCGTCGCCTCGGTGATGTTCTGCCCGGACTGCTGCCAGTGCTCCAGCGAGTCACCGGAGGCCGAACGGTGGTCACCCATCACCCACAGCCGACCCTCCGGCACGGTGATGTCGAACTCCTGGTCCGCGGGCTTGTCGCGGATGCCGTCCATGGAGAAGATGTACGGCTCGTCGAGCGACTTGCCGTTGATCATCAGCCGTTCTTCCGGGTCGCAGCAGACCACGTGGTCGCCGGGGACGCCGATGACCCGCTTGATGAAGTCCTCACCGTCGGGATTACCGCTCCACGCGGTCGGAGCCTTGAACACGATCACCTCACCGCGGTGCGGTGACCGGAAGTCGTAGACCAGCTTGTTGACCAACACCCGGTCATCGATCTTGAGAGTGTTCTCCATGGACGGGGAGGGGATGAAGAAGGTCTGCAGCACGAAGGCGCGGACCAGCACCGCGACCAGGATCGCCACACCCAGCAGGATCGGCAGCTCCTTCCAGAAGGAGCTGCGCGGCTTGTCGGTCTGCTCGTCAATCACGCCAAGGAGCCTACGTTGCCCGGCTGGACGTCACCGTCCGGAACGCGCGGGAACCACGGAGCGCGGCAGCCAACGGAAGCATCAGCAGCACACCGCCCTGCGGAGTTGGTCGTGCCGGAGGTGCGGTCGAGGAGGCCGTGGCCGGCCCGGACACGTCCTCGAACGTCGACGGCACCGACAGCGCACTCCAGCGCGACGAGGGCCAGACCACCATGAAGGCCCGGCCGACCACGTTGTCGATCGGCACCGGCCCCTGGCACCGCGCGTCCTGGGAGACCTCGCGGTGGTCGCCCATCACGAAGATCTGGCCGGGCGGCACGACGACCTCGTCGAAGCGTCGGGAGCGGCACTCCGCCGGGTTCGGCGGCAGGTCCAGTGGTGAGTCCCGCAGGACGTACGGTTCGTTGAGCGGGGTGCCGTTGACAGTCACCCGGCCCTGGCTGTCGCAGCACTTGACCCGGTCACCGGGGAGACCGATCACCCGCTTGATGAAGTCCTTCTCACCGGGACGGCTCACCCCGACCAGATCGCCGACCGTGCGGGCGAGCCGACCGCCGACGCCGGGCTTCGGCTGCTCGTCGACCTGCGGCGCCCAGCGGTCGGTGCCCCGGAAGACCACCACCTCGCCGCGCAGCGGGTCACGAACGTCGTAGACGACCTTGTTGACCAGCACCCGGTCACCGATGAGGAGGGTGTCCTCCATCGAGCCGGACGGGATGAAGAACGCCTGGAGCAGGAAGGTGCGGATCAGGACCGCGAGGCAGAACGCGACCACGAGCAGCAGCGGCAACTCCTGCCAGAGGGGCATCTGCCGGCGGGTGCGGCGAGCCCGCCGGCGCCACGGATCGACGGTGCCGTCCTCGTCAAGCGTCTGCACCACGCCACTCCCCGGTCCGCAGAAACACCACCGCCCGGGAGCCTCGTCGAGGCTCCACGGGCGGTAGTGGACAACTGCCCGCCACGTGGGCGGGGCCGCCGCCTCGCTGCGCCCGTACGACCAGGGTAGTGCGCTCTGGTCGGTACGGCATACGCGCAGCTCGGGCGGCGTGGCGAGCGGGAAGTCAGCTGGGCTGCTTCTCCCGCTTCTCCTTGATCTTGGCCTTCTTGCCGCGCAGCTCACGCAGGTAGTAGAGCTTGGCGCGACGCACGTCACCGCGGGTCACGACCTCGATCCGGTCGATGCCGGGACCGTTGAGCGGGTAGGTCCGCTCGACGCCGACACCGAAGCTGACCTTGCGGACCGAGAAGGTCTCGCGCAGACCGTCACCCTGGCGGCGGATCACGACGCCCTGGAAGATCTGGACACGGGACCGGTTGCCCTCGACGACGCGGGCGTGCACCTTGACGGTGTCACCGGCCCGGAAGTCGGGAAGGTCGGTCCGCTTCGACTGGGCGTCAAGGGCGTCCAGGATGTTCATCGCTGCGTCCTCGTAAGGCTCACGGCGCACCGTCACTCGGTGCGCGGGTGGGTGATTCTGATCCCCGGGTGGTGGTCGGCGGACCGACCCCGGTCGGGGATCCTCGCAGCCGACCGCGGGCGCGGGCGGATGCGGCAACCCCCCTACTTTGCCACATCCCCCGGCGGAGGTTGAAATCCGGCCTGGTCCAGGGCCGCGATGTCCCGTTTGTCGAGCCGATCGGCGGGCAGCGCCGCCAACAGGTCCGGACGGCGGGCGGCGGTCCGCAGCAGACCCTCCTCGCGCCGCCAGCGGGCGATCTTGCCGTGGTCACCGGAGCGGAGCACCTCCGGCACGTCGTGCCCGCGCCAACTCGGCGGCTTGGTGTAGATCGGCGCCTCCAGCAGCCCGTGCGCGTGCGACTCCTCGTCCAGCGAACCCGCGTTGCCGAGCACCCCGGGCAGCAGCCGGGTGACCGCCTCGAGCATCACCAGGACCGCGACCTCACCGCCGAAGAGCACGTAGTCGCCGAGCGAGACCTCGGTGACCGGCATCCGGGTGGCGGCGTGCGCCAGGACCCGCTGGTCGATCCCCTCGTAGCGGCCACAGGCGAAGAGCAGATGCGACTCGGCGGCCAACTCGTACGCCATGGCCTGGGTGAACGGGGCTCCGGCGGGCGACGGCACCAGCAGCCGGGGCGGCGGGGCGGCGACCGGCGCGAGGGCGTCGAGCGCCTCACCCCAGGGCTCCGGGCGCATCACCATGCCCGGCCCGCCACCGTAGGGGGTGTCGTCGACCGTGCGGTGCACGTCGTGCGTCCAGGTCCGCAGGTCGTGCACGGCGAGCTGGAGTACGCCGTTGGCCCGCGCCCGTCCGATCAGCGACAGGTCCAGCGGGGCGAAGTACTCCGGAAAGATCGACACGACGTCGACGCGCATACGGGCTGGTCCTAGAGGTCGAGCAGTCCGGCTGGCGGGTCGACGATCACACGTCCGCCGGCCAGGTCGACCTCCGGAACGATCGCCCGGACGAACGGGATCAACGCGGTACGCCCCTCAGGCCGCCGCAGCACCAGCAGGTCGGACGAGGGCGCGTGGTCGATGCGGGCGACCTCGCCGAGGCGTTCGCCGGCCGGGGTCACCACGGCCAGCCCGACAAGCTGGTGGTCGTGGAACTCCTCCGGGTCGTCCGGCGGGGCCACGTCGGCGCTGTCCACCACGAGCAGCGTCCCGCGCAGCGCCTCGGCGGTGTTGCGGTCCAGGATGCCGTCGAAGGCGACGAGCATGCGGCCCTGGTGGAAGCGGGCTTCCTCGATGGTCAGCTCGGCCGGGACCCGGAACGGAACCCCGGGCTGATCGGTGGAGGGAGGGGGCGTCGCCCCCGGTTCGGTGCGCAGCACCGTCCCGGGGGCGAACCGTGCCTCGGGCTCGTCGGTCCGCACTTCCACGGTGACCTCACCACGGACACCGTGCGGCTTGCCGATCCTGCCGACGACGAGCTGCATCAGTACGAGTCGACGATGTCGACGCGAACCCCGCGCCCGCCGATGGAGCCGATCACCTGGCGCAGCGCCTTGGCGGTCCGGCCGGACCGCCCGATCACGGTGCCGAGGTCCTCGGGGTGCACGCGGACTTCGAGCCGCTTGCCCCGACGGGAATCGACCATCCGCACCCGGACGTCATCCGGGTGGTCGACGATGCCCTTGACCAGGTGCTCCAACGCCGGACGCAGTGGCATGTCAGGCCTGCTCACCGGCGTCGGCAGCGGCCGGAGCCTCGGCCGGAGCCTCGGTCTTCGGCGCGTCGGTCTCGGCCGGAGCCTCGGCCTTCGGGGCCTCGGCAGCCTTGGCGGCCTTCTTGGCCGGCTTGGCCGGGGTCTCCGGGGCGAGCCCGGCAGCGGCCTTCGCCTCGGCTTCGTACGCCGCCTTGCGGTCGGCCCGCTCCGCGGCGACCTTCAGCGGCGGCGGGGCCGGCAGGCCCTTGTACTTCTGCCAGTCACCGGTCAGCTCCAGCAGCCGCTGCACCGCCTCGCTGGGCTGAGCGCCGACGGACAGCCAGTACTGGACACGCTCCGACTTGACCTCGATGACCGAAGGGTCCTCCTTCGGCTGGTACACCCCGACGAACTCGATCGCCCGGCCGTCGCGCTTGGTGCGCGAGTCGGCGATGACGATGCGGTACTGCGGGTTGCGGATCTTGCCCATCCGCAGGAGCCGGATCTTTACGGCCACAGTTGTTTCGCTCCTGTTGCGATCTCACCGGCCCAGGCGGGCGGTGTGCATGGGTGAGCGCCGACGGCACAGTGGGGTTGGGCCGGAGACTACTCGGTGGACTGGCGACGTGCCCGGGTTAGAGGGCGCCGGACGCGCGCCGGATACCAGCGACCCATTCTGCCAGATCCGATGCCGATCTTCCGCATCGGACCCGGACAGCGCGGCGTCGGTGACCTGGAACACCGCTCAGCGCACCGGCGGGCGGTCCCACCCCGGGGGAAACTTGTCCGGTACGCCCCATTCCGGGGGCGGAGTGAAGTCACGCCAGGTGCCGTCGAACGGGAACTCCCCGGCCTCGGCGAGCGCGATCACCCGCTCCCCCTCGGCGCGGACCGCCTTCTCGTCGGTCACCCAGTAGTCGGCGCCGAAGGCGAGCCGCTCGACGAACTCACCCTCGTCCTTCCACTCCCAGCTGCGGTCCGGCCACACCACCACGTCCAGGTCCTGGTCCACCACGTCGACACCGGCTACCGGCCCGTCGTCCCAGCGGACACCGTGCTCCTCCAGGTTGACGTACCAGTGGGCGAACCGGCCCTGGGCGTCGGAGAACCACCAGACGGAGTGCGCCGCCCCGGTGGGCAGGAACTTCAGCAGCGGCGGACCGTTCCAGCGGCCCTGCGCCAGCCGGTACGTCGAAGAGACCCACTCGGCGAACGGCATCGCCCGCATCCCCAGCCCGGCCTCGGTCACCTCGTGCGCCACCGGCGAGTCCCGGGCGACCCAGACCAGCAACCCGCGATCGTCGTCGCTGACCACGCGGGCCGGCCGGACCCACCCGATCCGGCCGTGCCGCACGTTCCGGTGCATGATCAGCCGGCCGGGCGCGAAGCGCACTACCGTCCGACGCCTCAGTAGGCGCGGGCGAGGATGGCGACCAGGTCCGGCTCGTCCTCCGAGTCCGGCACCGAACCGTCGGCCCGCAGCAGGCAGCGCACCGTGACGCCCTGACCGTTCGCCTCCGCCTCGCCCGCCACGCCGACCGCCGACCACGGCACCCGCGCCCAGCCGGTCGCGGCCGCCTCGATCGCCTCGGCCAGGGTGGCCACCTCCACCGTGCGCGACTCGCGGTTGGCCAGCGCCTGGTCGTGCAGCAACTGCTGGTCGGCCTCGAGGGCGGCCAGCACCGCGGCGACCACGTCGGCAACCGGCGTCGGCGCCTTCGAACCGTCGGCCCGACGCACCACCGTCGCGTTACCGACAGCCAGGTCACGGGGGCCGACCTCGACGCGTACCGGATAACCGCGCAGCTCGGCGTCGACGGCCCGGCGGCCGAACGCGGTGTCGGTCCGGTCGTCGAGCGCGACCCGGACACCGGCGTCGCGCAGGCCGTCGCGCAGCTTGGCCGCCGCCTCGCCGACGCCGTCACCGTCCTTGACGATCATGATGTACGCCTGGATCGGCGCCAGCCTCGGCGGCACGCGCAGGCCGTTGTCGTCGCCGTGCGCCATGATCAGCCCGCCGAGCATGCGGGTGGACGTGCCCCAGGAGGTAGTCCAGGCGTGCTCCCGGCCGCCCTCCCTGGAGGAGTAGCTGATGTCGAACGCCTTGGCGAAGTTCTGGCCCAGCTCGTGGCTGGTGCCCAGCTGCAACGCCTTGCCGTCTCCCATCATGCCTTCGCAGGTGTACGTGGCCGTCGCGCCGGCGAAGCGCTCGCGCGCCGTCTTCAGGCCCACCACCACCGGAATGCCGATCACGTTGACCATCAGGTCCTCGTACGCCTCGTGCAGGATCCGCCGCGCGTACGCCCGGGCGTCCTCACGGGTGGCGTGCGCGGTGTGCCCCTCCTGCCAGAGGAACTCGCTGGTACGCAGGAAGATCCGGGGGCGAAGCTCCCACCGGACCACGTTCGCCCACTGGTTCAACAGCAGCGGCAGGTCCCGGTACGAGTCGATCCACTTGGCCATGAACTCGCCGATGACCGTCTCGCTGGTGGGACGCACCACCACCGGCTCGGCCAGGGGCTTGCCACCACCGTGAGTGACGACTGCCAGCTCCGGCGAGAAGCCCTCGACGTGCTCCGCCTCGCGCTTGAGGTAGTTCTCCGGGATGAACAACGGGAAGTACGCGTTCTCCGCACCCGCCGCCTTGATCCGGGCGTCCATCTCCGCCTGCATACGCTCCCAGATCGCGTAGCCGGCCGGTCGGATGACCATGGTGCCGCGAACCGGGCCGTTGTCGGCCAGCTTCGCCTTGGCGATCAGGTCCTGGTACCAGCGGGGGAAATCCTCCGCACGGGGAGTGAGCACGCGTGCCATGACCGCACATCCTATGCGCCGCGCGCGCGGACACCGCGTCCGGGAGTCGCCACCCCGCACCGTGCCGTCCTCCGCGTAGACGCTCAGCAGCCCGCGCGGCGCTGGGCGGGCGGGGAGCGCACCCGTAGAATTCGACAACCATGGCTACCCCGACGGACCCCCCGCGCCAGCGGCTGCGGGACACGATCGTGGACGCCGCCCGCGCGCGGACCATCGCCGTCGGGTGGGACGCGGTCCGGATGGGTGGGGTGGCCACCACGGCCGGGGTGAGCCGGCAGACCGTCTACAACGAGTTCGGCAGCAAGGCGGGCCTCGCCGAAGCACTCGCCCGCGCCGAGGTGGACCGCTTCGTCGGCGACGTTCGCGACGCGCTGCTCGCACACGGCGGCGACGTACGGGCCGGCGCGTACGCCGCCATCGCACACACTCTCTCCACGGCGGCGGACAACCCCCTGGTCAAGGCGATCCTGACAAGCGCCCGGGGCGGGTCGGACGAGCTACTGCCGTACCTCACCACCCGTGCCGAAGTGGTGCTCACCGAGGCGTCCGGCGCGCTTATCGACTGGGCCGGCGACCACCTGCCCGGGGCGGACCAGGCCACGCTGGCCTTCGCCGCGGACACCATCGTCCGCCTGGTGGTCAGCCACATCGTGCTCCCCCGCGAACCCATCGAGCAGACCGCGACGGCCCTCGCCGACCTTGCCGTACACCTCTTCAGCGCCGCCGCCCGCCCAGCTCCCTGACCCCCCGCACCCCGCACCCCGCACCCCGCACCCCGCACCCCGCACCCCGCACCCCGCACCAAGATCCGAGCAACTTCCCGGATGTTGCTGCCTCAGGCGCGCGGGAGGCAGCAACATCCCTGATGTTGTGCGGATCTTCTTGGGCCCGCCATGATCTCGATGCCCCGCCAAGATCGCGCTCGATCCTGGATGTAGTGGCATCCCGCGACGCCGAGGCCCCTCCATCCTGGTTCGAGCACGATCTTGCTGCGGCGTGCGGGGGTGCGGGGCACGGCGCGCGGGGCACGGGGCACGGCACGCGGGGGCACGGGGCACGGCACGCGGGGCGCTCGACGGGCGCGGAGTTCGCCGGGGGGCGGTCAGCGGATGACTCGTCCGCGGAGGATCGTGCGGGACGGGGCACGGACGACGCGCAGGTCGTCGCGGGGGTCTTCGGGGTAGACGGTCAGGTCGGCGAGGCCGCCCTCGACCAGGCCGGGGAAGCCGAGCCACTCGCGGGCGCCCCAGGAGGCGGCGGCAAGTACGTCGATGGGTGCCATGCCGGCCTGGTCGTGCAGCAGCAGCATCTCCTCTGCGGCGAGCCCGTGGTCGATGCCGCCGCCGGCGTCGGTGCCCACGTAGATCGGTACGCCCGCCTCGTGCGCGGCACGCACCACCTCGGGGAAGCCGTCGCGGAGGGCGAGCATGTGGTCGGCGTACCCGGGGAACTTGCCGCGCGCCTGTTCGGCGATCCCGCCGAAGGTGGCAATGTTGATCATTGTGGGGACCAGCGCGGTGCCCTGTCGGGCCATCTCGTCGATGAGGTTGAGGCTGAGCCCGGTGCCGTGCTCCACCGAGTCCACCCCGGCCCGGACCATGATCTCGACCGCCGACTCGGAGAAGGTGTGCACGGCGGCGCGTACCCCGGCGTCGTGCGCCGCCCGCACGGCGGCGGTGAGGGTGTCCGCGTCCCAGGCCGGGGCCAGGTCGCCGACGCCCCGGTCGATCCAGTCGCCGACAAGCTTGACCCAGCCGTTGCCGGCCCGCGCCTGCTCCGCCACCGTCGCGGCCACGTCGGTGGCGTCAACCTCGACGCCGATGTCGCGCAGGTAGCGCTTCGGCGGGGCGACGTGCCGGCCTGCGCGGGCCAGTCGCGGCAGGCCCGGCTCGTCGTCGAGTTCGGGGTACGGGTACGGCGAGCCGGCGTCGCGGATCGCCAGCACCCCGGCGTCCCGGTCGGTGTGGGCCAGTTCGCGGGCCTGGTCCAGCGAGGTGATCGGGGCGCCACCTCGGGCGATGCCGATGTGGCAGTGCGCGTCGACCAGCCCCGGAAGCAGGAAACCGCCGTCGACGACCGTCTCCGCGCCGGGCACCGGTGTGAAGGTCACCCGGTCGCCGACCAACCAGAGATCGCGGACCTCGTCGTCCGGGAGCAGCACACCGCGCACGTGAAGAGCCATGCGCACAGTCCTACCCGATCACTCCTCGTCGGGGGCGAGCAGGTCGTTCTTCCGCACGGTGAGGGCGGGCAGGTCCACGGAGACCTTCCACGGCCGCTCGGTGACGAACAGATCCTCGGTGTGCGCGACCTGCTCATACTCCCGGTTGGCGCCGAGCGCGTACTCGGTGAGCGTCACGTGGTCCTGGAGCGGGTCCACCACCCAGTAGGACTGGACACCGGCGTGCGCGTAGACCTTCGCCTTGTCGTACATGTCGCGGAAGCTGGAGGTCGGCGAGACGACCTCCACGGCGAGCAAGGCGTCCTCTACCGGGACGGGCGACCGGCCGGCGTGCTTGCGGCGGATGACCACCACGTCCGGGCGTGGCTCGTTGCGCCGGTCGACCCGCATGGACAGGTCGATGCTGACCAGGTATTCCGGTGGGCAGTTGACGCGAAGGGTGAGCAGCAGCTCGACACAGAACTCTTGGTGCACGGCAGTCGGCGACGGCACGATCAACCTTCCGTTGATCAGTTCGTACGGAAGGTCCTTCGGCAGGTCACCGAGGTCGTCGACCGTCCACTCGTGCCGTTCGGGCAGGATCGGGGCCGCGGTCATGACATCTCCTTCCAGGGGGCGACATCACCCTAAGCGCCGGATCAGTCGCCCGCCGTCACCGACACGCGTCAGCGCGGGCCCTTGTCGCCGCCCTTGCCGAGCTTGTTGAAGTCGATCTTCGGCAGCTTGAAGCCGGGCGGCAGGCCCTGCCCGGCGGCGAGGTCGTTCGGGTCCATGCCCGGCGGAAGCTGCGGCATGCCACCAGGGAAACCGGCCGGCATCCCGGCGCCGGTACGCGGACGACCGCCGCCCTTGGTGCCCTTGCGCTTGTTCTTCGGCGACTTGGTCGCCTTGCGCCGGCCGCCGCCGGGCAGGCCCATCATGCCGCCCATCTGCTTCATCATCTTCTGCGCGTCGGCGAAGCGGTTGAGCAGTTGGTTGACGTCCATCACGGTGACCCCGGAGCCGTTGGCGATGCGCGCCCGGCGGGAGCCGTTGATGATCTTCGGGTTGGTCCGCTCGCCCGGGGTCATCGACCGGATGATCGCGGTGACCCGGTCGAAGTGGCTGTCGTCCAGGTCGGCGAGCTGGTCCTTCATCTGCCCCATGCCGGGCATCATGGCCAGCACGTTGGCGATCGGGCCCATCCGCCGCACCGCGATGAGCTGGTCGAGGAAGTCGTCGAGGGTGAACTGCTCGCCGCCCATGAGCTTGGCGGTCATCTTCTCCTTCTGATCGGAGTCGAAGGCCTGTTCGGCCTGCTCGATCAGAGTGAGGACGTCGCCCATGCCGAGGATGCGGCTGGCCATCCGGTCGGGGTGGAAGACGTCGAAGTCCTCCAGCTTCTCACCGGTGGAGGCGAACAGGATCGGCTGCCCGGTGACCTCGCGGACCGACAGCGCGGCACCACCACGGGCGTCGCCGTCGAGCTTCGAGAGGACCACACCGGTGATGCCGACGCCGTCGCGGAACGCCTCGGCGGTGCGGACTGCGTCCTGACCGACCATGGCGTCGATGACGAAGATGACCTCGTCCGGCGAGACGGCGTCACGGATGTCGGCGGCCTGCTGCATCATCTCGGTGTCGATGCCGAGCCGGCCTGCGGTGTCGACGATGACGATGTCGCGGGCGGTGCGCTTCGCGTGCTCGATCGACGCGCGGGCCACCTGCACCGGGTCACCGGTGCCGTTGCCGGGCTCCGGGGCGTACACCTCGACGCCGGCGCGGCCACCGAGCACCTGGAGCTGCCCGACGGCGTTGGGGCGCTGGAGGTCGGCGGCGACGAGCAGCGGCTGGTGACCCTGGCCCTTGAGCCAGCGGGCCAGCTTGCCGGCGAGGGTGGTCTTACCGGAACCCTGGAGGCCGGCCAGCATGATCACCGTGGGCGGCTGCTTGGCGAACTGGAGCCGTCGCCCCTCGCCGCCGAGCACGTTGATCAGCTCTTCGTTGACGATCTTGATGATCTGCTGGGCCGGGTTCAGCGCCTGGGAGACCTCGGCGCTGCGGGCGCGCTCCTTCACGGCCGCGATGAAGCCCTTGACCACCGGCAGCGCGACGTCCGCCTCCAGCAGCGCGAGGCGGATCTCGCGCGCGGTGGCGTCGATGTCGGCGTCGGTGAGCCGCCCCTTGCCGCGGAGCTTGGTGAAGATCCCGGACAGGCGGTCACTCAAGGTGTCAAACACGCGAACATCCCGTTTGTCAGTGTTCCGGCGGGCACAACGCGGCCGGCACTGCGGAGTCCGGCCACCGCTAGGGTAGCCGCCCGGCCGCAAGGCCGCTGGCGGCCCGGCCTCACCCCGCAACCAACCCCGATTGGTACGCGAAGACGACGAGCTGGGCCCGGTCCCGGGCTCCCAGTTTGCCCATCGCCCGGCTGACGTGGGTCCGCGCGGTCGCCGGGCTCACCACGAGCTGTGCGGCGATCTCCTCGTTGTTCAGGCCCTCGCCGACCAGGCCGACGACCTGGCGCTCCCGGTCGGTAAGCGCGTCCAGCCGGGGGTGCGGGCGGAGCACCCGGGACGGCCGGGTGGCGAACTCCCGCACCACCCGTCGGGTCACCGACGGTGACAGCAGCGCCTCCCCCTCGGCGACCAGCCGGATCGCGCGCAGCAGCTCGGCCGGTCTGGTGTCCTTGGTGAGGAACCCGCTCGCGCCGTGCCGCAGCGCGTCGAAGACGTACTCGTCCAGCTCGAAGGTCGTGAGCACCACCACCCGCGTACCGGTCAGGTCGGGGTCGGCGACGATACGGCGGGTCGCCTCGATGCCGTCGACACCGGGCATCCGGATGTCCATCAGCACCACGTCCGGCCGTTCCCGGCGAGCCAGCTCGACCGCCCGCAGCCCGTCGGACGCCTCGCCGGCAAGCGCCAGGTCGTCCTCGCTCTCCACGAGCGCGCGCAGCCCCAGTCGGACCAGATCCTGGTCGTCGGCGATCAGCACCCGGATCACGTCGTCGGCTCCACGGGCAGCCCGGCGTACACCCGGAACCCACCGCCGGCGCGCGGCCCGGTGGTCAACCGGCCGCCGAGCGCGGCGACCCGCTCCCGCATCCCGGCCAGACCGTGCCCACCCTCGTCGCCGGCCGGACCCGCCCCGGTGTGCACCGCCCCCACCCCCCGGTCGGTGACCTCGACTGTCACCTCGTCCGCGTGGTAACCCACGGTCACCTCCGCGCTCGCCACCCCCGCGTGGCGCAGCACGTTCGTCAACGCCTCCTGCACCACCCGGTACGCGGCCAGATCCACCGAGGCGGGCAGCTCCCGGGGCTCACCGTCCACGCGCACCTCGACCGTGAGCCCCGCCCCGGCGAGCCGGTCGCGCAGGGCGGGGAGCCGGGCCAGACCAGGGACCGGCTCACGCTCGGCACCCCGCCGTACCGCCCCCAGGGTGACCCGCAGCTCGTCCAGCGCCTCGCGGCTGGTCCGGCTGATCGCGGTCAACGCCACCTCCGCCTGCTCCGGCCGCTTCGGCAGCAGGTGCAGGGCGATCTCCGCCTGCATGCTGATCGCGGCGAGCCCGTGCCCCACCACGTCGTGCACCTCCTGCGCGATGCGCAGCCGCTCCTCGTCGGCCTGCCGCCGCGCCTGTTCGGCACGGCTGCGGGCTGCTTCGGCACGGGTACGCGCGGCCGCCTCGCGACTCACCCGCGCCACCACCCCCACCGCGAACGGTACGACCACCCAGGCCGACGCGGGCAGCACTCCGGTCCAACCCGGCGCGGGCCCCCGACCGAAGAACACGTGCGCCGACAACAGGACGAACGCGCCACCCGTGGCGACCGCCGCCGGGCGCGCCGGCAGCCACACCGCGACCGTGTACACCGCGATCAGGAACGTGACCAGGATCGGCCCGTACGGGTAGCCGGCCAGCAGGTACGTCGAGGTGGCCACGGTGACCACGGCGAGGGTGACGACCGGGACGCGCCGCCGGACCAGCAGGGCCAGCGCGGCGACGGCGATCAGCAGCCGACTGGCGGCGTCGACCGGCCTCGACCCCGGCTGGTTGTCCCCGGCCAGACCTGTGGCGAGCAGCCCGAACCCGAGCAGCACCAGGGCGAGCGCGGCATCCGCCGCCGCCTCCGGCCACCGCCACTGCCCGCCTCGTCGCATGGCCGTCATTCTGCCCGCGCCCACGCCGCCCGACGTGCGTCGACGAGCGGCACCGCCCGTACGCCCCCGGACGTACCCACCCGCACCCCGCCCCCGCGCCTCGCCCTCGCCGCGCCGATCTTGCACTTTGTGTTGGCGAGGTACGGCTTCTGCGCGGTTTGCAGGGACACAAAGTGCAAGATCGACGCGGTTGTGGGGCGGGAACGCGTGAAAGGGGGCGAGGAGGGGGCGGGTGCAGAGCGGAAGAGCGGGAGGGGGACGGGTGGGAGGGGTTAGACGGCGGCTAGGACCGCTGCTTCCAGGCAGGCGCGGGTGGCGTCGTCCGGCCAGCCGCCGACCAGGTAGAAGGCGTCGACCACGTCGGCGCCGAGAGTGGAGATGCGGGCCGCGCGGACCAGGGCGCCGGCCTCGTCGAGCGCGCAGGCGACCCGGTAGAGCAGCCCGGCGGCGTCGGCGGCGCGCAGTTCCAGCAGGACGGCGTCGGTGGCCGCCTCGCGGTGCCAGACCACGCGTGGAGCCGCGCCGCCGGCACGGCTGGCGAGCGCGCGGCCGCGCAGCCGTTGGGTGACCGACACGTCACCGGCGACCGCCCGACGCAGGTCGGCGCGGAGGGGGACCGGGTCCGGCGGTAGGCCGTAGCGGGGCTGCACCCGGCACTCGACCAGGGCCCGGCCGTCGACGGCGGAGGCATCCGCGGAGATCACCTCCAGCCGGTGCAGCGCCAGGCAGCCGGCCACCGTGGCGAGCAGACCACGCCTGTCGGCCGCCGCGACCGACACCCGGTCGCCGGTCAGGTGGACGACCGGCAGCGGCCCGGCCAGCAGCTCCGGGTCCGGGGCGGGCGGCTCGGGGAGCACGCCGGTGTCGAGCGCGGTGCGGACCCGGGCGACCAGCTCGGCGACGAGTCGGCCCTTCCAGTCCGACCAGGCCGCCGGCCCGGTCGCCGCCGCGTCGGCGCGGACCAACGCGTGCAGCAGGTCGAGGGTGCCGGTGTCACCGACCGCCTCGGCCACCGAGGCGATGGTGACCGGGTCGGCCAGGTCCCGGCGGGTGGCCACGTCGGGCAGCAGCAGGTGCAGCCGGACCAGCTTGCCGATCAGCTCGACCTCCGGGGCGGGCAGACCGGCCCTGGTGGCCACCGCCTGGGCGACCGGCACACCGACGGTGCTGTGGTCGCCGGGGAGCCCCTTGCCGATGTCGTGCAGGAGCGCGCCGAGGAGCAGCAGGTCCGGCCGTTCCACCTCGCGGGCGTGCCGGCTGGCCTCGTGCGCGGTCTGCACGAGGTGCCGGTCGAGCGTGAAGCGGTGCACCGGGTTGTGCTGGGGCAGGCTGCGCAGCCGGGTCCACTCGGGCAGCCAGCCGTCCACCAGCCCGTACCTGTCGCAGGTCTCCCAGGCCGGCACCAGGCCGGCACCGGCGCCGAGCAGGGTGACCAGCGCGGCCCGGGCCTCCGCTGGCCAGGGGGCGGGCAGCGGCGGGCAGTACGCGGCCAGCCACTCGCAGGTGGCCCGCGCGATGGGGATTCGGGTGGTGGCCGACGCGGCGGCCACCCGCAGCGAGAGGCTCGGGTCGGGGCGCGCCCCGATCGCCGTGCGGGCGAGCACCAGCTCGCCGTCGTGTTCCACCACGTCGCGGGCGACCGGGCGGCGAGCCGGGCGGCCGTTCCCGCCCCGGGAGCGGCCGGAGCGCAGCCGGTCGGCGGCCCGGAAGGCGTCGTCCAGGGCGTGGCTGACCGTGCGGGCGTCACCGGCGACCCGGCGCAGCAGCGCGTCGCCGTCCTCCACGACGGTGCCGGGACGCCGTGCGGCCTCCGGCGGCCCGGGTTGGAGTTGTCGCAGCCCGAGGAGGCCGGCCACCCCGTCACGCTCCTGGGCGACCAGCCGGTCGACCCGTCGGCCGACCTGCTGGTGCAGGGCGTCGCGGGTGTCCAGCAGGCGCAGGTGGGCGGCGCGTACGGCGGGACGCAGCGCGTCGGTGATTCCGGCGGCGGAGATCGCTCGCAGCAGCCCCACGTCGCGCAGACCACCGGCGGCCTCCTTGAGGTCGCCCTCCAGCAGGAACGCCAGCTCACCGTGGGCCTGCCAACGGGCTTCGGTGACCTCCCGCAGGCCGGGCAGGTGCCGGACGGCGGTGCGCCGCCAGTGGTCGGCGGCGGTGCGGATCAGCGCGTCGGCAAGCGCCTGGTCCCCCACGACCAGCCGGGCGTCGAGCAACCCGAGGGCCACCTTGACGTCGTCCTGGGCTACCGAGAGCGCCTCGGCGACGGTGCGTACCGAGTGGTCGAGCCGAAGGCCCGCGTCCCAGACCGGGTACCAGACCGAGGCGGCCAGCTCGTCGGTGCCGGGCACCCCGGCGTGCACCAGCACCAGGTCGAGGTCGCTGTACGGAGCGCACTGCCGCCGCCCGAGCCCCCCGACGGCCAGCAGCGCCACACCCGCCCGGGCCGGCAACAGCCCGCGGAGAAAGGTGTCGTACGCGGCTGCCCGTTCCTGCCGGGCCGCCTCCCCGATTCCCCCCGGGACACCGACGACCTCGTTGATCAAGAGCTTCGCGCCGCCGTCGTCGCCGTGCCCGGACGCGTCCTTCTTGATCAACGAGGTCATGTCGTCGTGGTCAGAGCGCGTCGAGGCCGCGTTCGCCGGTACGTACCCGGACGACCTCTTCGACACCGGTGACCCAGACCTTCCCGTCACCGATCTTGCCCGTACGGGCCGCTCCGACGATGGCGTCCACCACCTTGTCGACGTCGATCTCGTCGGTGAGCACCTCGACCCGGATCTTGGGCAGGAACTCGACCGTGTACTCGGCACCCCGGTAGACCTCGGTGTGCCCCTTCTGCCGCCCGTACCCCTGAACCTCGCTGACGGTCAGCCCGGCCACCCCGAGGGCGTGCAGGGCCTCCTTCACCGCGTCCAGTTGGTACGGCTTGATGACTGCGGTCACCAGCTTCATGTCCAACCCCTCCATCCCAGGAACGTTAACCGGCGACCTTCTCGCTTACCGGCTCGGCGGGCTCCGCCTCCGGCTTGGCACCACTCGTGGCGCTGCCACCGGGGGTGCCGATGCCGGCCATCGCGAACGCGCTGCCCGCGCCGCCACCGGCCGGGGACAGGTCGTAGCTGCTCTCGGCGTGCTCGCCGATGTCGATGCCGTCGACCTCGGCCTCGGCCTTGACCCGGAAGCCGATCGTCTTCTCGATGACGAACGCGAGCACCCAGGCGATGCCGAACGACCAGACGGTGACGATCAGACCGGCGAGGGCCTGCCGGCCGAGCTGGGTCAGCCCGCCGCCGTAGAAGAGGCCGTCGGAGCCACCCACCACGTCGGTGATCGCGGCGTTGACCGAGTTGGTGGCGAAGAGGCCGAGCCAGAGCGAGCCGATCCACCCACCGACGAAGTGCACGCCGACCACGTCGAGCGAGTCGTCGTAGCCGAGCTTGTACTTGAGGCTGACCGCGAGCGCGCAGACCGCACCGGCCACGATGCCGAGCAGGACCGCCGCCCAGGGGGCGATGAAACCACAGGCCGGGGTGATGGCGACCAGGCCGGCGACGGCGCCGGACGAGGCACCGACCATCGTCGGCTTACGGGTCTTGACCCACTCGACAGCGATCCAGCCGAGCACCGCCGCCGCCGTGGCGAGCTGGGTGTTGATGAAGGCCAGGCCGGCGACCGAGTCGACGGTCAGCTCCGAGCCGGCGTTGAACCCGAACCAGCCGAACCACAGCAGACCCGCACCGAGCGCGACAAGCGGGATGTTGTGCGGCTTCATGCCCTCCCGCGGCCAACCGAGCCGCTTGCCGAGCACCAGCGCCACGGCCAGGGCCGCCGCACCGGCGTTGATGTGCACCGCGGTGCCGCCGGCGAAGTCCAGCGCGTGGATGTCGCCGCCGATGATGCCGCCGCCCCACACCCAGTGCGCGACCGGGAAGTAGACAAGGGTCGCCCAGCCGAAGGCGAACAGCAGCCAACCGGCGAACTTGGCCCGGTCGGCGATGGCGCCGCTGATCAGCGCGACGGTGATCACCGCGAAGACCATCTGGAAGGCCATGAACACGTAGAGCGGGACCCCGATGCCGCTGGGGTTCTCCGCCGTGGCACCCCACAGGTCGGTCTCGGCGAGGAAGGTCTTGGTGCCGAGGTACGCGGCCGGGTCGCCCCAGAAACCGTTCACGTCGGCCCCGAAGGCGACGCTGAAACCGTAGAACCACCAGAGAATGGAGATGAGCCCGATAGCCGAGAAGCTCATCATCATCATGTTGAGTACGCCCTTGGCCCGGTTGAGGCCGCCGTAGAACAGCGCCAGTCCGGGGGTCATGAGCAGCACGAGCGCGGTCGAAACCAGCAGCCACGTGGTATTGGCGCCGTCGATCGTCGGTGCTTCAGGCACGCTGGCCTCCTAAAGGGTGAAGTCCTCCTTCGCGGCTTTCCGGGGCAGCGTCGCCCGTAGGCCGGTTGCGCGGAAGCTTCGCGGCCGGCTGTTTCACTTTGGGTCCCGTGCGGGTTTCCGTTTCGTGACAGGTTGTTTCGGACGTGTCACGAACTCCGCACAGTCAGCAGCATGGACGACCGTGGATCGACCGGACAGCGGACGTCGATGGCTGACCGGTCAGACGCATCGACCGGTGCGCCGGACGGGCCTGGCCGGGCATCGATCGACCCGCGCTCAGCGGAGGGCGTTCTCCAGGGTGTGCCGCTCGTAGTCGAGCAGCCGCAGATCGCGCATCGGTCGACGCAGGTGACCCTTGTGCACGATCCGGACGAACGCCGGCTCACCGGCGGCGGCCATCCGCCGGATGCCCTCCACGTGGTCCACGATCCGCTTGCGGATGGTCCGGATCAGCCGGTGCCGGTCCCGCGGGATCAGCCCGTACGCGTCGGCGAAGAGCCGGAGTCGGCGGGGCCGGTCCGGGTGCTTCCAGCCGAGCGTGATCGAGTCGCGGTCCGCGAAGATCGGCACCCACGTCCAGGCCGCGTACGCCACGTCGTAGATCCGCGCTCCGGGTGAGGCGAGGTCGAAGTCGATCAGCCCGAGGGTGCCGTCCGGACGCCAGATCACGTTGTGCGGCGCGGCGTCGTGGTGGCAGATCACCTCGGTGTCCGGTGGTGGTGGCCCGAACGAACGCCAGACCGCCGCCTGCGGAGGGGTGAAGCCGTACTGCGCGTCGTGGAACATCCGCAGCATGGTGGCGACGGTGACCAGGGCCTCGTCGGTGACCCAGTGCGGGGCGAGCGGGTACTCCCCGCACTCCCCCTCCAGGTACGACAGCACCTCGCGGTTGCGCTCGTCCATCCCGAGCGCCCGGGGCGCGCCGGTGAACCCCACGTACTCCAGGTGGCGCAGCAGCGCGTGCACCGACGGGGTCCACGGTCCGGCGTTACGCCGGACCGTGTCACCCACGCGGACAACGGTGCTCACGTTGCCGCCGTGCAGCGGGATCTCCTGCGAAGTCACGTACGGTCTCCCGAGGCGCTGCGAGGCGTGGCCGGGGTCGCGCCAGCCCGCGTACGCGCGATCGTCAGTGGTCACCCGAGACTACGCGTCCCGGCCGGTGGCCTCGGTCCCGAGCAACGCGTCGACGAACTGCGCCGGGTCGAACGGGGCAAGGTCGTCCTTGCCTTCGCCGAGCCCGATCAGCTTCACCGGAATGCCGAGCTTGCGCTGTACGGCGATCACGATGCCGCCCTTGGCGGTGCCGTCGAGCTTGGTCAGCACCACACCTGTCACGTTGACCACCTCGGTGAAGACCCGGGCCTGCTCCAGGCCGTTCTGCCCGGTGGTGGCGTCCAGGATGAGCAGCGTCTCGTCGATCGGGCCCTGCTTCTCCACCACGCGCTTGACCTTGCCCAGCTCGTCCATCAGGCCGACCTTGTTCTGCAGGCGGCCGGCGGTGTCGATGAGCACGGTGTCCACGCCGGTGTCGATGCCACGCTTGACCGCGTCGAAGGCGACGCTTGCCGGGTCGGCGGCCTCCGGCCCCCGGACGGTCTCCGCGCCGACGCGCGAGCCCCAGGTCTCCAGTTGGTCGGCCGCCGCGGCCCGGAAGGTGTCGGCCGCGCCGAGCAGCACGCTGCGACCGTCGGCCACCAGCACCCGGGCGATCTTGCCGCAGGTGGTGGTCTTGCCGGCGCCGTTGACGCCGACGACCAGGACAACCGCCGGCGCGCCGTCCTTGGGGGCGGTCCGCAGCGAGCGGTCCAGGCTCGGGTCGAGCGCGTTGACCAGCTCGGCGGCGAGCAGTGCCCGCAGCTCGGAGGCGGACCGGGTGCCGAGCACCCGGGTGCGCTCGCGGAGCCGGTCGACGATGTCGCGGGTGGCGTCGACGCCGACGTCGGCGGTGATCAGGCTGTCCTCGATCTCCTCCCAGACGTCCTCGTCGAGGTGGTCGCGGGCGAGCAGGCCGAGCAGCCCCTTACCGAACACGTTCTGTGAGCGGGACAGCCGTGAGCGGAGCCGCACCAGCCGCCCGGCGGTCGGCTCGGGGACCTCCACCTGCGGTTCGAGCACCGGTGGCGGCTCGACCAGGACGCCGGTGGACAGATCGGACTCCGGTGCCTCGACCGGCGGGCCGGCGAGATCCTCCTCGGCCCTGGTGTCGACCTCGGTGCGCGGCAGCGGGGGCTCGGGCCGCCGCCGCAAGCGCGGCACGACCAGCCCGACTGTGCCGGCGATCAGCACACCGAGCAGGACCAGAGCGAGGACGAGATATTCGGCCATGCCGGAATCCTGTCAGATGCGGGCGACGGCGTCCCAGCCACCGCACCCCGAGCGGTGCCCGGAGTCTCCGCGACCGCACCCGGCAGATGCCCGGAAACCGGCGGTAGGCTCGCGCCATGTCCGCCGCACACCTCCTCATCGGCCCACTCCTGCGACGAGTGGTGGACACCCGGGCCACGATCTGGGTGGAGACCGCAGCGCCCGCCGTGGTCACCGTCCGCACCGCCGGCGGCGCCACCGGCACCGCGCCCACCTTCTCGGCGTACGACCACCACTACGCCCTCGTGGTGGTGGAGGGGCTCACTCCGGACAGCGAGACCACCTACGAGGTGCTTGTCGACGACGAGCTGGTCTGGCCGGTGCCGAGCAGCGGGTTCCCGCCGAGCGTGATCCGCACCCGGGCCGCCGACGACAAGGACCAGCCGGTCAGTCTGATCTTCGGTTCCTGCCGGGAGACCACCCAGCACGCCACCACCCGCAAGCTGCCCCCGGACGCGCTCGACGCGTACGCCCGGCGGTTGATGGCGGACCCGGAGTCGAACCCGCTGCCCGACCTGCTGGTGCTGCTCGGTGACCAGGTCTACGCCGATGTCACCTCGCCCACGGTGCGCCGGCTGCTGCGTCGACGTCGGCGGCGGCCGAAGGGCGCGCCGGCCGACCAGGTGGTCAGCTTCGACGAGTACACCAAGCTCTACCTGGAGTCCTGGCGTGATCCGGAGATCCGCTGGCTGCTCTCCACCGTGCCGAGCGTGATGATCTTCGACGATCACGAGATCATCGACGACTGGAACACCTCGGCGGCCTGGCGCGCCGAGGTGCGCGAGCAGCCGTGGTGGCAGGAGCGGATCGGCAGTGGGCTCGCCTCCTACTGGGTCTACCAGCACCTGGGCAACCTCTCCCCGGACGAGATCGTCGCCGACCCGGTCTTCGCGAAGGTCGCCGCCGCCGAGGACGCCACGGGTGTGCTGCGCGAGTTCGGCCACCGGGTCGACCAGGAGTCCGACCTGGCGCACGACACCGAGCGCTGGCGCGCGGTGCAGTACCAGTGGAGTTACGCCCTGGACCTGGGCCGGACCCGGCTGGTGATGCTGGACAACAGGTGCAGCCGGGTGCTCGAGCCCAGCAGCCGGGCGATGCTGCCGCCCGGCGAGTGGTCCTGGTTCCTCGACCAGGCGCACGGGGTCTACGACCACCTGGTGGTGGGTGCCTCGCTGCCCTGGCTGCTGCCGCAGGGCATCCACCACATCGAGGCGTGGAACGAGAAGCTTGCCGACTCGCGCCGGCCGTGGGTGGCGCGCGGGGCGGAGAAGCTGCGCCGCGCCCTGGACCTGGAGCACTGGGCGGCGTTCCGGCGCTCCTTCGAGGCCCTGGCGGAGACGTTCGCCCGGATCGGCACCGGCACGCCACGGCAGTCCGGTGCCCGGATCGGGGCCGGCCCGGCGTACGCCCCACCGGCGTCGATAAGCGTGCTCTCCGGTGACGTGCACCACTCGTACGTGGCGCGGGCCCGGTTCGCCGACCCGGCGGTGGTCACCCCGGTGCACCAGCTCACCTGTTCACCGATCCACAACCAGGTGCCGGCGGGCATCCGCCCGCTGATGAAGATGGGCTGGTCGGCCGGTCCGGCCGGGGCCACCCGGGCGCTGGCCCGTTCGGCGGGCGTCCGCCGGCCGGGGGTGCGCTGGCGCAAGCTGGCCGGCCCGTACTTCGGTAACGCGGTCGCCACCCTGACCCACGACGGGCGCGGGGCCGACGTGGTCATCGAGGGCACCACGAAGGACGGGCACCTACGCCCGGTGATGCGGCGCCGACTCTCCGGCGGCGACGAGCCGACCGCGCCGTAGTCTCTACGCCGTGGACGAGCACCTGCCGGAGCCGATCCGGGCGGTCGAGCACGAGTTGACCGCTCTGCTGCGTCGTGGCCGGGCGGTCTCCTGGGAGATCGCCCGGGAGGTGCACCCGAACCTGGAGCCGAACACCTACGGTTTGTTGCTCTGGTTGCGGCGTAGCGGGTCGATCCGGTTGACCGAGTTGGCGGCGCGGCTGGGCGTGGGCAAGGGGACGCTGAGCCGGCAGATCAACGCCTTGGAGGTCCTCGGCCTGGTCCACCGCGACCCCGACCCGAGTGACCGGCGGGCCGCCCAGATCAGCCTCACCGAGGAGGGGCAGCGCCGGTTCGACATCGCCCGTTCGGCGCGTCTGGGCGAGTTCCTCCGCGCCCTGGACGGGTGGCCGGAGCGGGACGTCGAGGAGTTCGCCCGGCTGCTCGGCCGGTTCAACGACTCCTGGCAGTAGCGCCCGGCGGCGGGGAATAGCGGGCTGGCCCGACAAGTTGTTGCTTCAGGCAACCAAGGCATACGGTTGCCTCAGGCAATTCTCAGGCGGCCCGTGCGTACCAGCCCGCCGCCGTTCCACCTCGACTCCGCTCGGAGGCAACACACGATGAGCCAGGCCACAGTCCCCACTCGGGCGGCCGCCGTCGACATGACCCACCGGCAGATCCTGGAAGCACTCTCCGGCCTGCTGCTGGGCCTGTTCGTCGCGATCCTCTCCTCCACGGTCATCTCGAACGCGCTGCCGCGGATCATCACCGAACTGCACGGCGGCCAGTCCGCGTACACCTGGGTGGTGACCTCGGCCCTGCTCGCGACCACCGCCACCACCCCCATCTGGGGCAAGCTGGCCGACCTGACCAGCAAGAAGACCCTGGTCCAGCTCGCGCTGGGCATCTACGTGCTGGGCTCGGTGCTGGCCGGCCTCGCCCAGGGCACCGGCGAGCTGATCGCCTGCCGGGTGCTCCAGGGCATCGGCGCCGGCGGCCTCACCGCGCTGGCCCAGGTGATCATGGCGACGATGATCGCGCCGCGCGAGCGGGGCCGCTACAGCGGCTACCTCGGCGCCGTGATGGCCGTCGGCACCATCGGCGGCCCGCTGATCGGCGGCGTGATCGTGGACACCTCCTGGCTCGGCTGGCGCTGGTGCTTCTACGTCGGCGTGCCGTTCGCAATCCTCGCGCTGATCGTGCTCCAGAAGACCCTGCACCTGCCGGTGGTCAAGCGGAAGGCGCAGATCGACTGGTGGGGCGCCACCCTGATCACCGCAGCCGTCTCGCTGCTGCTGATCTGGGTCTCGCTCGCCGGTGACCAGTTCGCCTGGGCCTCCTGGCAGACCGCCGCCATGGTCGTCGGTGCCCTGGTGCTCGGCGCGCTGGCGATCCGGGTCGAGACCCGGGCCACCGAGCCGATGATCCCGCCGCGGCTGTTCCGCAACCGCACCATCACCCTCGCCGTCGTCGCGAGCATCGCGGTCGGTGTCGGCATGTTCGGCGCGTCGATCTTCCTGGGCCAGTACTTCCAGATCAGCCGCGGTCAGAGCCCGACCATGTCCGGCCTGATGACCCTGCCGATGATCCTCGGCCTGCTCGTCGCCTCCACGGTCATCGGGCGGGTCATCAGCAAGACCGGCCGCTGGAAGCGGTACCTGGTGATCGGGTCGGCCCTGCTCACCATCGGCTTCGCGCTGATGGGCACGCTCCGCGCGGACACCAGCTTCGCGCTGCTCAGCGTCTACATGGCGGTGATCGGCGTCGGCCTGGGCATGACCATGCAGAACCTCGTGCTCGCCGTGCAGAACACCGTGGGCCCGCACGAGCTCGGCGCGGCCAGCTCGGTGGTGGCGTTCTTCCGCAGCCTCGGCGGCGCGATCGGTGTGTCCGCCCTCGGCGCGGTGCTCGCCCACAAGGTCAAGGACTACACCGCCGACGGGCTGGCCCAGCTCGGCATCCCCGCCTCCAGCTCCGGCAGCGGCGGTGCCCTGCCCGACGTGCACACCCTGCCCGGCCCGCTGCGGGCGGTGGTGGAGAGCGCGTACGGCCACGGCGCCGGTGACATCTTCCTGGCCGCAGCCCCGTTCGCGCTGATCGCGCTGATCGCGGTGGCCTTCATCAAGGAGGTGCCGCTGCGCCAGCACAACGACAGCCCGGTTTCCGACGAGGTCGAGCGGGAATCGACAGTCGCTGCCGGCGCTGGCGCAGCGGTGATCCGTACCGGCGAGCAGAGGTGAGGTAGGGCCATGGGCGTGGGAGCACCGGACCGCGAGGAGTACGGCCCCCGAACCCGACCGCTGCCCTTCGAGCGCGGCACCGACGGGCCTCGGGTGATCATGGTGGGCGTCGACGGCACCCGCACCTCCGAACGGGCCGGCTCCTACGCCGCCGGCCTGGCCCGTCGGCAGAGCGCCGCGCTGGTGGTGGTCTTCGTCAGCTCACCGAGCGGGCTGACCGCCCTGGTCCCTGGAATGGATGCCGGCGCGGTCCAGCGCACCCACGACGAGCTGGCCGACGAGCTGCGCCGGGAGTGCCGGCGTGGGGCCGAGCAGTGGGGCATTCCGGTGACCCTGCTGGTGCGGCGCGGCGACGCGTACGGGGAGCTGTGCGCGGCGGCCGACGAGTTCCAGGCCGACATGCTCGTGGTCGGCGCCTCCGAGCAGGCCGGGCACCGCCTGGTCGGCTCGGTCGCCACCCGGCTGGTCCGCGCCGGCCGTTGGCCGGTCGTCGTGGTGCCCTGATAACCCGTCGCGGTGTGTCCGGGGTGCCGGGCAGGATGCGCGCATGACCTGGACCGCACCGGCGATCACCCGGACCCCCGAACCGTACGTCGGCGACGAGCGCACCATGCTCGACGGCTGGCTCGACTACCACCGACAGACACTGTTGCTCAAGTGCGCCGGCCTGACCGAGGAGCAGTTGCGCACGCCGAGCGTGGAACCCTCCGGGCTGACGCTGCTCGGCCTGGTCCGGCACCTGGCCGAGGTCGAGGCCTGGTGGTTCCGGGAGAACTTCGCCGGCGAGCCTGTCGACTACCCGTACTTCACCCCGGACAACCCGGACGCCGACCACGACGTCAGCGCCGCCGACGCGCCGGCCGACTTCGCCACCTTCCACCGCGAGGTGGCGCTGGCCCGGGAGGCCGCCGCCGGCCACTCGCTCGACGAGACGTTCACCGAGGTCGGCGCGAAGAAGCGCACCTTCAACCTGCGCTGGGTGTACGTGCACATGATCGAGGAGTACGCCCGGCACAACGGCCACGCGGACCTGATCCGGGAACGCATCGACGGCGTCACCGGCGAGTGACAGGCGGTCAGTAGTCCAGGGCCGCCCGCAGGTACCGCAGGTCGGCGTGGCCGCCCCAGCGGTGCGCCGACAGCCCGGCGGCGCGGGCACCCCGCACGGCCCAGTCCTCGTCGTCGACGAAGAGGACCCGGGCCGGCGGGGTGGCCAGGGCCACGCAGGCGGCCTGGAAGTACTCCGGGGCCGGCTTGTGCACACCCACGACCGACGAGTTGACGACCACGTCCAGCTCACCGACGAGGCCGAGGGCTTCCAGGTCGGCGTCGAGCAGGTCGGTGGCGTTGGTGGCCAGGCCGACGGTGACCCCGGCCGCGCGCACCTCACGGACGAAGTCGAGCACCTCGGTGTCCACCTCGCCCCGGTAGCGCTGCCACTGCTCCACCGCGGCACGGGCCCGGTCCGGGCCACCGGCCGGCTCGGCGAGAGCGTCCACCACACTGCTCACCCAGTCGGAGTGGCTCAGCTGGCCGGTGAGCACCGGCTGAAGCCGTCCCCACTGCATGGCGATCTCGGTGAGCACACCGTCGGCGAGGCCGTACTCCCGCTCCACCCCGGCGGCGATCGCCGGGTCGAACCGGCGCAGCACGCCGTCCAGATCCAGCAGGAGCGCCGTCGCGCGTTCCCGAGCCACTACCCGTTCTCCTCGCCGCGGCCGTGCCGCTGGTCGTCCTCGTCGGCCCGGTTGAGCCGTTGGCTGATCACCTGGGTGACCCCGCTGCGCATGGTCACGCCGTAGAGCGCGTCGGCGATCTCCATCGTCCGCTTCTGGTGGGTGATGACGATCAGCTGACTCTTCTCCCGCAACTGTGCCATCAACGTGATCAACCGACCCAGGTTGACGTCGTCCAGGGCCGCCTCCACCTCGTCCATGATGTAGAACGGGCTGGGCCGGGCGCGGAAGATCGCCACCAGCATGGCCACCGCGGTCAGCGACCGCTCGCCACCGGAGAGCAGCGACAACCGCTTGATCTTCTTGCCCGGCGGGCGGGCCTCCACCTCGACGCCGGTGGTGAGCAGGTCGTCCGGTTCGGTGAGGATCAGGCGCCCCTCGCCGCCGGGGAAGAGCACGGTGAACACCTGCTCGAACTCACGGGCGGTGTCCTCGAAGGCGCTGGCGAAGACCTCGAGGATCCGCTCGTCCACGTCCTTGACCACGGTGAGCAGGTCCCGGCGCGTGGCCTTCAGGTCCTCCAACTGCTCGGAGAGGAACTTGAAACGCTCCTCAAGCGCGGCGAACTCCTCGAGCGCGAGCGGGTTGACCTTGCCGAGCAGGGCGAGTTCGCGTTCCGCCTTGGCGGCCCGCTTCTCCTGCACCGGCCGCTCGTAGCGCACCGGCTCGGGCACCGGCAGACCGTCGCGCTCGGCGGCCGCGACGTCGACTGCGGTCGGCGGGACCGGCTGCGTGGGGCCGTACTCGGCGACGAGCGTCTCCACGTCCAGCCCGAAGTCCTCGGCGGCCTTCGCCTCCAACTGCTCGATGCGCAGCCGCTGCTCCGCGCGGGCCACCTCGTCGCGGTGCACCTGGCTGGTCAGCCGCTCCAGCTCGGCGCCGAGCCGCTTGGCCGCCCCGCGTACCTCCTGGAGCTCCGCCTCCCGCGCGGCGCGCTCCAGGGCGACCGCGTCGCGGTGCTCCTCGGCCGTCGCGATCGAGGTGGTCAGCCGGGTCAGCGCCTCCCGGGCACCACCGGCGACGGCCCTGGCGATGCCCGCGCCCCGGGCGCGGGCGGCCCGCCGGGCAGCCGCGCGCTCCCGGGCAGCCCGCTCCGCGGTCGCCTGCCGGGCGAGCGAGTCGGCCCGGCCGGCGATCGAGGAGACCCGCTCCTCGGCGGTACGCACGGCGAGCCGGACCTCCATCTCGTTCTGCCGGGCCTGCGGCACCATGGCCGCCAGTTGGTCGCGTTCCTCGGTGGAGGGCTCGGCGTCGACCGGAGTCTCCTCGGCCAGCCGCAGCCGCTCCTCCAGCTCGGCGAGGGCGGTGAGGTCCCGCTGTCGGGCGGCCTCGGCGCGGGAGCGGGAGTCACCGAGCCGGTCGGTCTCGGCCTTCGCGGACCGGGCCGCCGCACCCAGCTCGGCCAGCCGACGGGCGGCGGCATTGCGGTGGCTCTCCGCCTCGCGCTTCTCGGCCGCGGCGTGTTGCACGGCCTCCTTGGCAGTGGCCACCTCGGCGCGCGCCTCGACCAACTGGTCACGCAGCTCCAGGCCGGCGCGTTCGGCGGTGAGCCGGTTGGCCCGGGCCTCCTCGACGGCGGCCTGCACCTCGATGTAGCTGGGGGCCTTGGCCGACCCGCCGGCCGCCGCGTACGCCCCGACCACGTCACCGTCGGGGGTGACCGCCCGCAGTTCGGGGTTGCTGGCGACCAGCTCGGCAGCGGCGGCGAGATCGTCGACGAGCGCCACGTCCCGCAGGGCCCGGTGCACCGCCGGCCGCAGCTCGGCGCTGCACTCCACCAGGTCGGGCGCCCACCGGGCGTCGTCCGGCAGCTTGGGGCGCAGCGCGTCGGCGGAGCCGGTCATGCCGGGCCCCGCCGGGCTGCCGACAAGCAGGCCGGCCCGGCCGGCGTCGGAGATCTTCAGCAGTCGCATCGCCTCGACGGCCTCGTCCACCCCGCTGACGGCAACCGCGTCGGCGAGGCCGCCGAGCGCGGCGGCAAGCGCGGCCTCGTGGCCCGGCGCGACGGTGAGCAGCCCGGCGAGGCTGCCGAGCAGGCCGGGTACGTCGCCGGCGCGGGCGAGCAGCGCCCCGGCGCCGTCCTTGCGCCGCAGCCCCAGGGCGAGTGCCTCCTCCCGGGCCTTCCAGGTGGCGGCGTCCTTCTCCGCCGCCCGCTCGGCGTCGTTGAGCGACCGGACGTTTGCCTGCGCCCGCTCCTGCACGGCGACCGCCTCGGCATGCCGGGCGTCCAGGTCCGCGTTGTCCCGGTCGGCCTCGGTCGACTGGGCTGCGACCGCGTCCAGGTCGGCCTGCGCCTGCTCGGCACGGCCCAGCGCGTCGGCGTGCGCGATCGCGAGACGTTCGATCTCCTCGCTGGCGCTCGTGGTCCGGGCCCGGGCGGAGTTGACCTGGCCGGTCAGCCGGGCCATCCCCTCCCGCCGGTCGGCGATGGCCTTCGCCGCGACGACAAGCTCGCGCTCGGCGGCGGCCAGCTGCCGTTCCAACTCCTGACGGTGCTCGACCGCCTCGGCCAGGCGGATCTGGTCGTCGGTGAGCGCGCCGCGCAGCTCCTCCTCCTGCTCGCGGACGCGTTCCGCCTCGGCCTCCAGCTGGTCCGGGTCGCGGCCGGGCCGCTCGTCGTCGCCGCTGGCGCTGAGGTGCCGCAGCCGCTCCCGAGCCAACTGCTCGATGGAGCGGAAGCGTTCCTGCAGGGCGGACAGCTTGTACCAGGTGTCCTGGGCGGCGGCGAGCAGCGGCGCGTCCTCCGCGAGGGCGGCTTCCAACTCGCCGAGCCGGCCCTGCACCTCGGCGTGCTCACCCTCGATCTGCTCGCGCCGCTCGCGCAGCGCGGTCTCGTCGGCGATCTCCCGGTCCAGGGTGGTCCGCAGGGTGGCCAGGTCGTCGGCGAGCAGGCGCAACCGGGCGTCGCGCAGGTTGGCCTGGATGGCGGCGGCTCGCCGAGCCACCTCGGCCTGCCGGCCGAGCGGCTTGAGCTGACGACGCAGTTCGGCCGTGAGGTCGGTCAAGCGGTTGAGGTTCACCTGCATCGCGTCGAGCTTGCGCAGCGCCTTTTCCTTGCGCTTGCGGTGCTTGAGGACGCCGGCCGCCTCCTCGATGAACGCGCGGCGGTCCTCCGGCTTGGCGTGCAGCATGCCGTCGAGGCGGCCCTGCCCGACGATGATGTGCATCTCCCGGCCGATGCCGGAGTCCGACAGCAGCTCCTGGATGTCGAGCAACCGGCAGGAGTTGCCGTTGATCTCGTACTCGCTCTCGCCGGAGCGGAACATCCGGCGGGTGATGGAGACCTCGGTGTACTCGATCGGCAGCGCGCCGTCGGTGTTGTCGATGGTGAGGGTGACCTCGGCGCGGCCCAGCGGCGCCCGGCCGGCGGTGCCGGCGAAGATGACGTCCTCCATCTTGCCGCCACGCAGGGCCTTGGCCCCCTGCTCGCCGAGGACCCAGGCGATGGCGTCGACGACGTTGGACTTGCCCGAGCCGTTCGGGCCCACCACACAGGTGATCCCGGGCTCCAGCTTCAACGTCGTGGTGGAGGCGAAGGACTTGAAGCCCTTCACCGTCAGGCTCTTGAGATACACCTACTCGATCCTCGTCCGGTGGCCGCCGAACCGTCGCCGGCTGTGGGGACCTGGGTGAACTCGCAGACTAACCCGGCGGTGGGAGCGGGCCGGCACGCGACCCGCCTCGGCGTCGCGTCGACAGTGGGTCCGCTGCTGTTCCGCGGGCCAGAAGAAAGACAAGGGCCTTTCATGATCGGCTTATCCGCCGACGCGCTTTTCGGTAACTGCGAGGCGCTTCCCGGGCGATCCACCGCAAGATCATGAATGGTCGGTGACGAAAAGGTGCCGGACAGTGTTGCGCGCCGGCACAGAGGTGTCGGCGCGCATTTTTGCGGTGGTGCGATTCAGTTTTACGACCTGAAGATCAGGTCAGCGCCGGCTCGGCCAGACGAAGCAGATCGTCCGCCTCCGCCGCAGCCGCCGCGAGCCGATCATTGTCGGCACGCAGACGCGTGATCTCGAACTCCAGTGCCTGAACCCGGGCACGCAGCCGGGTGACCTCGTCGAGCAGACGCCGGTCGGGCGCTGCACCTACGTGGCCGTAGAGGGCCTTCGCCATGCTGACTCCTTGATATGCGCTGCCGGAAAGGCCGGCCAACGCGCGCCCATTTGTACGCGGCTGTCATTCCAGGCTGTATCTGGGCATGACCGGGCGCGACTGGCGACACCTATATATTGAGCCGCAAACCCCTCCTTCGTCAAGTTCTCGCAGGCCGTAGATCATCTCCACGTCGACCTGTCCACTTGTCGGGGGGCTGCCGCAAGGCACGGACACTCTCTGTCCGGACGCCTTTACTGTACGCCCGGATCCGCGGAAGTCCGCACCCTGGCGTCCGACTTCCCCTTAACTCTTTCTTAGCCACGTTGCCGCAGGTCGTAGGCGCGCCGTAGCGTCAGCCCGGCCCGCAACCGACCCCTGGAGGCATAGGCGTGTACGGCTGGACCGATCCGATGGACCCGAACGGCGCCCCTCGGCGCGCCGAGGGACCGACCGACGAGCCGGCCTGGCTGCACGACCGCCCGGAGCCCCGCTCGGCCTATCTGTTCGGCGACGAACCCGGCCAGCCGCAGGACGAGTGGCACCGCGAGCAGACCACCGGCGACGCCCGGTCGGAGCCGGCAGCCCCCACCGGGCCGACCGACGCGCACACCGCCGCCTGGCCGGCCCACAGGCCGGACAGCGAAGCTGACGGCTGGGACGACGGCCGCCCGGCGCAGGGCACCACCGGCGGCTGGCGCGCCGAGACGCCCGGCGGCTGGCACACCGACACCGATCCGGAGACCACCGACGCGTGGCGCGGCGCCACCGAGACCGGGCGGCCCGGCGAGGGACGGCACCGCTCTCCACGGCGGTGGCGCCGGCCGCTGATGATCGGGGGCGCCGCCGCAGCCGCCACCCTCGTGGTGAGCCTCGGCGTCGGCGCGCTCACGCTGCCCGGGGGTGACGACGGGGCCGCCCAGCCGACGGCCGTCGACGACACCTTCGCCACCTCGGCCGCGCCGACCGACGAACCGACGCTCGACACCCTCGCCGCGCCCTCGCCGTCCACCATCCCCAGCCCGGCGTCTCCGAGCCCGTCGCCGAGCAAGGTCGTCAAGCCCACGCCGGCGTCGTCGCGGAGCACCGCCGCGTCGCGCCGCAGCGTCCCGCGCAGCAGCGCGCCGAGCAACACCGGCGGCTCCACCGGCTCCGGCGGTTCCACCGGTTCCGTCAGCGCCCAGGCCCGCGAGGTGGTGGACCTGGTCAACGCCGAACGGGCCAAGGCCGGCTGCAAGGCGCTGAGCATCGACGACAAGCTGATGACGGCCGCCCAGCGCCACAGCCAGGACCAGGCCGACCACCAGAACATGTCGCACACCGGCAGCGACGGCAGCAACGCCGGCACCCGGCTGGACCGGGTCGGCTACGCCTGGCGCACGTACGGCGAGAACGTGGCCTGGAACCAGAAGACCCCGGCCGCGGTGATGGACGCCTGGATGAACAGCTCCGGCCACAAGGCAAACATCCTGAACTGCGCGTTCACCGAGATCGGCGTCGGCATCGCCAGCAGCAACGGACCGTACTGGACGCAGGTCTTCGCGGCGCCGCGCTGACCGCGCGTCGTTCCCGCCCCCGCGCTCGTTTGACCCGGTGAGGTACGTCGGGTCGGAGCGTGGGGGCCGCGTACCGGTGAGGGCGGCGACGGGTCGCCCTGGACCCGGGAGCTGCCGATGCGGATCCGGCCGCGGCGACGCGTCGCCGTACGCCCACTGCGTCGCGTCCTGTCCGCCGGCGTCGTTCTGCTCCTGGTGGTGCCGGCGTACGGGTGCCGACCAGCGCTGACCCCACCCGGCGCGCCCACCGCGTGGCCGGCGGTCCAGGCTCGACACTGGCAGTGGCAGTGGCAGCTCAGCGGCCCGCTCGACGCCGGGGTCGACGCCGACGTCTTCCTGCTCGACCCGGTGGCCACCACCGCCGCGCAGACCGCCGAGCTGCGCTCCCGGGACCGACGGTTGGTCTGCCAGGTGCACGTCGGATCGGTCCGCTCCACGGACCCGGACGCCAGCCGGTTCCCGGAGATCGTCCGAGGTGCGCCCGGGCGCCTACCCGACAGCCGGTGGCTGGACGTACGGAGTTGGGACGCGCTCCGGCCGGTGCTCGCCGACCGGTTCCGGCTGTGCCGGGGCAAGGGCTTCGGCGCGGTGGCGCTCTTCGACGCCGACGGGTACGCGGCCCGCACCGGCTTCCCGCTCGACTTCGACGACCAACTGCTGTTCAACCGCCGGCTGGCCGAGCTGGCCCGCTCGCTGAGCCTCTCTCCCGGGCTTGTCAACGACGTGCCGCAGCTCGCCGCGCTGGCGCCGGACTTCGACTTCGCGGTCAACGAGGAGTGCGTCCGCCTGGGCCAATGCGCCAAGCTGTTGCCGTTCAGCGACGCCGGCAAGCCGGTCTTCCACGTCGAGTACACCGGCTCGACCGACGACTTCTGTGTCACCACCGTCGGCTACGGCTTCGCGTCGATCCGGAAAGACCGCACCCTCGACGCCTCAAGAGAAGCCTGCCCCCTCCCCTAACCCACCCGCCCCGCCCCGCCCCGGCCCGCCCCGCCCCGCCCCGCCCCGCCCCGGCGATCTTGCACTTTCGGTCGCCGGTTTGTCGGGTTAGCCCGCTTAGTCACGACAGAAACTGCAAGATCGCGGGGCAGGGGGCAGGGGGCGGGGTGCGGCGCGGGGCAGGGGGCGGGGTGCGGCGCGGGGCAGGGCGGGGTGCGGCGCGGGCGGGGCGGGGCGGGGTGCGGGTGCCGGGGTCGGGTCGGGGCGGGGCGGGGCGGGGCGGGGTTAGGGGATCGGGAGTAGTTCGGGGGTGAGGGCTGGCGGATCGGTGGGGGTGGGGGCCGGGCGGGGGCGCAGGAAGCGCGGGGCCCACCAGTTGGCGTCGCCGAGCATGGTCATCAACGCCGGCAGCACCACCCCCCGGATGACTGTGGCATCCAGCAGGATCGCCGCCGCCAGGCCGATGCCGAGCTGCTTCATGTCGATCGTGCTCAACGTGGCGAAGATCGAGAAGACGCCGACCATCACGATCGCCGCGCTCGTCACCACCCCGGCCGACGAGGTGATCCCGTACGACACGGCGTCGCGGTTGGCCATCCCGGACCGGACGCCCTCGCGGATCCGACTGACCACGAAGACGTGGTAGTCCATCGACAGGCCGAACAGCACCACGAACAGGAACAGCGGCAGCCAGGACACGATCGCGCCCATCGACGTGAAGCCGAGCAGCCCCTGTGCCCACTCGCCCTGGAAGATCAACACCAGCAGGCCGTACGCGGCACCGGCGGAGAGCAGGTTCAGCGCGATCGAGCTTGCCGCGATCACCACCGACCGGAAGGTGACCGCCATGACCAGGAAGGTCAGCACCAGCACGAAGCCCATGACCAGTGGCAACTTGTCCCGCACGTGCTGTGCGTAGTCCTCGCTGTCGGCCACGCCCCCGCCCACCGCGTACTCGATGCCGGGGATGCCGCGCAGCTCGGCCGGGACCAGGTCCCCACGCAGCTTCTCCAGCGACTGCACCGACCTGTCGTCCCGACTGGCGTACGGGGTGGGCACGTCAAGCACCGAGACCCGCCGGTCGGACGACACCTCGATCTTCGGACCGTCCGCCTCGGCCGGGGCGAACAGCGGATCGCCGGACGCGCGGGTGGAGAGGTCGGTGAGGGCGGCGCGTACCCGGTCGGCCTGCTCGGCGGGCGCCCGGACGGCCACCACGTGGTTGGTGCCCGCGCTCGGGAAGGCGGCGGTGAGCCGGTCGTACGCCTGCATCGCCGGAGTCGTGCGGGGCAGATCCTCCATGCCGGGGAACTTCAGCTTCATCCCGAGCGCCGGCGCGGCAAGCGCGAGCAGCAGCCCGACCGAGATGACGAGCGTCGCCACCGGCGCGCGCAGCGCCGGCCGGAGCACCGCCGGCCACAGCCGGGGTTCGCGGGGCTGGCCGTGCCGACCGGTACGCGTCGCGGTCAGTCGCCAGAGCAGCGGCACCCGGGGCCGGTCCACCCAGCGGCCGAGCCGGGCCAGCAGGGCGGGCAGGGCGGTCAGCGAGCCGGTCACCGCGACGGCCACCACGAGGATCGAACCGATGGCGAGGGACGAGAAGACCACGTCGCCGGCGAGCAGCAAACCGGCCATCGAGATGATCACCGCGAAGCCGGAGACCACCACGGCGTGCCCGGAGGTCTCCGCGGCGGTCTCCACCGCGTCCAGACCGGACCGACCCTTGGCGCGTTCCTCCCGCTCCCGACGGATGTAGAACAGTGAGTAGTCGACGCCGACCGCCATACCGATCAGCAGGATCACCGGCGCCGTGGTGTCGGTCGCCGGCACCAGGTGCGACGCGAGGGTGGACAGACCCATCGCGGCGGCGACCGAGGAGAGCGCCAGCAGCACCGGCACGCTCGCCGCGATCAGCGCGCCGAACGCGATGATCAGGATCGCCAGGGTGACCGGCAGGCTGAGCAGCTCGGCGCGCTTGAAGTCCTTGCCGAGCGTGTCGTCGAGGGCCTGACCGATCGACGGCCCACCGACCTGCTCGACGCGCAGCTCGGGGTGCGCGGCCTGCACGGTGGCGGTGGCGTCCCGCAGCGGCTGCACCCGCTCCGAGGCCGTCTCCGGGTCGCCCGACATCGTGATCGGCAGCAGCAACGCGGAGCCGTCCCGCGCGGTGACCGGCTGACCCACCCCGGCCACCCCGGCGACCGTACGCAACCGGGCCGCCGCGTCGTCGGCCGCCGCCTTCGCCGCCGCCTGGTCCAACGTGCCCGCCCGGGAGGTGATGAGGACGTTGTCCACGGCCGGGTCGTCGAAGTCGCCGGCGTCCACGATCAGGCCGGCCCGCCCCGCCTCGCCGATCGCCTGGTCGCCGCTCGTGGCCTCGTTGAGTCCGGCGGCGTTGCCGCCGACGAAGCACACCGCGACGAACACCGCCCACAGTGCGATCGCCCGCCACGGGTGCTCGGCGCTCCACCGCGCCAGCCGCACCGTCACCGGTCTTCTGCCCATCTCGGGTCCCCGTGTCACGTCAACCCCCTGTCAACGGTGCTGACGCTAGGTGCGTGACGAGGTGCTCACATCGGGGATCGACCCCGGCCCACCCTGAAACCAGCGGACCCGGGAAGGGGGTGCGTTCGTCGGGGGTCGGCCGCGTTGCGGACGTACACCTGGGGTTCAGCCCGGCTCGGCAGGCCGCGACCCGCCGGCGTCCCCCCGAGCCGGCTCCGGGTCATCCCCGAAGGGAACCCCGGGGTCGCGGCTGACAGTGCGGGCAGCTGTACGAGGACCGGTTCATGAACGCCTCCCGGCGGATCGCCGCGCCGCACCGCCGGCACGGCTCGCCCTCGCGGCCGTAGGCGTTGAGCGCCCGGTCGAAGTAGCCGCTCTCGCCGTTGACGTTCACGTAGAGGGCGTCGAAGCTGGTGCCGCCCTCGCTGATCGCCTCGGCAAGCACGTCGCGGACGTGGCCGAGCAGGCGCTGCGCGGCCGGGCCGGTCAGCGCGTCGGTGGGTCGTCCGCCGTGCAGCTTGGCGCGCCAGAGCGCCTCGTCGGCGTAGATGTTGCCCACCCCGGAGATCAGGGTCTGGTCGAGCAGTGCCCGCTTCACCTCGGTGTGCCGGCGGCGCAGCGCCGCGACGAACGCCGCGTCGGAGAACTCCGGGTCCATCGGGTCGCGGGCGATGTGCGCGATCTCGTCGGGCAGCTCGGCGCCGCCCTCGCTCACCGCCAGCCCGCCGAACGTGCGCTGGTCGACGAAGCGCAGCTCCGGACCGTCGTCAATGAACCGGAAGCGAACCCGAAGGTGGGTCTCGTCAGTCGTGCCGGTGGGCTGGAGCAGCATCTGACCCGACATGCCGAGGTGCCCGACGATCGCGTCACCGCTGTCCAGTGGCAGCCACAGGTACTTGCCGCGGCGGCGGGCGTCAAGCACCGTCCGGCCGGCCAGCACGTCGGCGAAGTGCACGTCGCCTGGGACGTGCCGACGGACCGCTCGCGGGTGGCGAACCTCGACCGAGGCGATCCGCCGGCCGACGACCCACTGCGCCAGCCCCTGCCGGACGGTCTCCACCTCCGGCAGCTCAGGCATGCCGCCGCCCCGTCTCGTGGCCGTCCGCACCCCCGGCCGGCAGCGCCTGCGCCAGGTGGTCGGCCTGCTCGGCCTCGGCCGCCCGCTCGGCGCGCTCCAGCGGCCCGAACGGCTCGTCCAGGTTGGCCGAGTCGACCCGGTCGACCGGCTGGTCCTGGCTGGCCACGCCGTTCCGGCCGTCGTCGCCGTTCTGACCGTCCTGCTCGGCGAGCGTCCGCCAGGCCGCCTCGGCGGCCCGCTGCTCAGCCTCTTTCTTGCTCCGCCCCTCGGCGCCGCCGTACCTGTTGCCGGCCACCACCACCCAGGCGGTGAACGTCTTGAGGTGGTCCGGGCCGGTGCCCTCGATGCGGTACTCCGGCACGCCGAGCCCGAGCGCCGCCGTCAACTCCTGGAGGCTGGTCTTCCAGTCGAGTGCGGCCCCGCGACCGGCCGACTCGGCCATCAGCGGGTCGAAGAGCCGGTGGATGACGATCCCCGTGGTGTCCAGGCCGTACTGGAGGTAGATCGCGCCGAGCAGCGCCTCAAGCGTGTCGGCGAGGATGCTCGCCTTGTCCCGGCCACCGGTGGTCTCCTCGCCCTTACCGAGCAGCAGGTACGCGCCGAGCCCGTCCGGGCCCAGACCGCGGGCCACGTCGGCGAGCGCCCGCATGTTGACCACGCTGGCCCGCAACTTGGCCAACTGCCCCTCGGGCAGGTCCGGGTGGTTGTGGAAGAGCGCCGTGGTGATCACCACGCCGAGCACCGAGTCGCCGAGGAACTCCAGCCGCTCGTTGGTGGGCAGCCCGCCGTTCTCGTACGCGTACGACCGGTGGGTCAACGCGCGCTGGAGCAGCTCGGGTTCCAGGCTCACTCCGAAGGCGGCTTCCAGGTGGCCGACGGACGCCCGCCGCCGCTTGTCGTTGCTCATGTGCGTACCTCGGTGTCGGTGGAGCGATCGGTGCGATCGGTCGCGGCGTCGCCGTCGAGCAACGCGGAGACCAGATCGGTGGCGCGCCGCCGCCACAGGTGGGCGGCGAGAGCTATGCCGGAGGCGACGTCGTCGGCGCGGGCGGACCCGTGACAGACGACCACCGTCCCCGCGACGCCCAACAGGGCCGCCGCGCGGGGCGCGCCGCCCTCGGCCGGTGGGCCGCCGGCCATCGCGTACGCGCCCTCAATGGCCTTGAGCAGCACGTTACCGGTGAAGCCGTCGGTGACGACCACATCGGCGCGCGCGCCGAGGGCCACGTCGTACCCCTCGACCAGACCGACGTAGCGCGCCCCTCCGGGCAGCGGTTCGACGGCGAGCAGCGGGTCGGTGGCGCGGCGGACCCGGTCGCCCTTGCCGGCCTCGGTGCCCACCGAGAGCAGTCCGACCCGTGGCGCGGCGATCGAGTGGGCCACCGCCGCGTACGCGGCGCCGAGCACGGCGTGGCGGGCGAGGGTGGCCGGGCGGGGTTCCAGGGAACCGCCGACGTCGAGCAACACCACCGGCCCGGCGACGGCGGGCAGGGTGGCGGCCAGGGCGGGTTGGCGGATCTCCGGCGAACGGCCGAGCCCGAGCACGGCGGCGGTGACGGTGGCACCTGTGGCACCGGCGGAGACCAGGGCGTCGGCGGTCCCGTCCCGGACGGCGGTGACCGCGGCCCGGACGGTGCTCTCGGC
Source organism: Micromonospora sp. NPDC003944 (assembly GCF_053605225.1). Taxonomy (NCBI): domain Bacteria; kingdom Bacillati; phylum Actinomycetota; class Actinomycetes; order Micromonosporales; family Micromonosporaceae; genus Micromonospora; species Micromonospora sp. NPDC003944. The sequence continues at coordinate 43,406 of NZ_JBSGIV010000019.1, read as the reverse complement.
GCGGGCGGCACTGGGATGGTCGGCCATGCCGACGACATCGCGGACCGGCCGCACCGTGATCCGGGAACGCTGCACCGGATCGAGGGCGGCAATCAACCCGTCGGCGACCTCGGTCGGACCGACGAGAAGCAGATGCAGGTCAGGGTCGGCGCGCATGGCCCGCAGAGCGCCGTCAACCACGACGGCGGGAGCGTCGTCCCCGCCGAGGAGGTCAACGGCGATCCGCGCGGCGCCCGGCTCCACCGGAACGCCGGCCGGAGTGGGCCGGCCGGCGTCGGAGGGAGCCGGAGCACCGGGCGAATGCCAGGATGCGCGCGCCGCCCGACCCGGGGTCGGGGGCGTCACTCGGCGTCCAGGTCAGACCTCGAGAACCTGGCGGCCGTTGTAGGTGCCGCAGACGGAGCAGGCGGCGTGCGGCAGCTTCGGGGACTTGCACTGCGGGCACGCAACGGTCGCGACCACGGTCGCCTTCCAGTTCGCCCGGCGGGACCGGGTGTTGCTGCGCGACATCTTGCGCTTCGGGACGGCCACGGTTCTTACTCCTCTGTAACGGTCAGTTGCGACAGGCCCGCCCAACGCGGGTCGATCTGCTGGTGACTGTGGTCGGCCGGCAGATCGTCCCAGTGCGCCCCGCATTCGGGGCACAGTCCTGGGCAGTCCTCCCGGCAGAGCGGGTTGGTCGGCAGCGTGAGCACCAACGCGTCCCGCAGCGCCGGCTCCAGGTCGATCAGATCGCCCTGCATCCGGCCCACCTCGTCCTCGTCGGTCGTGGCGTCCGTGGTGCTGTCCTCGTACGCGTACAGCTCCTGGATCGTCACGCCCATCGAGTCGTTGATCTCGCGCAGGCAGCGGCCGCACTCGCCCCGGACGGGACCGGTGATGGTCCCGGAGACGAGCACGCCCTCGGACACCGACTGCAACCTCAGATCGAGGTCGAGGTCCGCGCCCTCCGGCACGCCGATCAACTCCACACCGAGGTCCGCCGGTGCCGGCACGACCCGCTGGACCTCACGCAACGCGCCAGGACGACGCGGCAGGTCCCTCGTGTCGAGGACCAGCGGCGACCTGGGGTTGAGTGTCGATGGCGAGTGCTTGGGCATAGTTAGACTCCGGCCGGTGAGAGGCCGACAAAAAAGGTTACCTGGGCGACCGCCGGACCGTCGAACCGGGGGCGACGCCCGCCTGAGAAGTCGGCTGGTGAGGTGCCGCTCAGAAGGGTAGCGGGCGTTCCGCCTCATCCCCAGCGAAGGTGCCGATCTCCCGCAGTGCGTGCATCTTGTCCCGGCCGCGCTCTATCGAGGCCAGCGCCCGGGTGAGGAACTGCTCGAAGTTGGCAAGCGCCGTGTCGACGTAGTCGTCGACCTCCTCACGAAGGCGCTGCGCCTCGGCCCGGGCCTCGCCGATGATCCGGGCGCCCTCGTGCTCGGCCGACACGGTGATCTCGTTCACCGAGACCAGGCGGGCGTGTTCTGCCTCACCCTCGCTGATGATCCGGTCCGCCTCACGCTTGCCGGCGTCCATGATCTTGTCGCGCTCCTCCAGCAGCGCGGCGGCGCGCCGCAGGTCGGCGGGGAGATCGGCGCGCATCTCATCGAGGGCGGCGATCATCTCGCCCCGGTCGACCATGCAGTTGTTGCGCGACATCGGGACGGAGCGGGCCTGCTCCAGGATGGCGATCAGTTCGTCGATGCGATCGAGCGGGTCCACCGGCTACCTCACCCCTGTCGTTCGTCGGCCGACCTCCATGATGCGGGCTACGGCCGTTCCCCGCGCCACCAATCATGTCCTGCCCGCCCCACCGCCGCCCCACTCACCCCAACCCGGCGAGTCGCGACATAGTCACCCCCCGCACCCCGCCCTCGCCCCGCCGCCCCGCGCCTCCCACCTCGCCGATCTTGCACTTCGGCGCCGAAACATGCCGGAAGGGGCAGAAAGGGGGGTCAGGGGTGGGGGTTCAGGCGGGTCTGGAGGGCTTCGCGGACTGGGTCGGGGACGTGGGCGGAGATGTCGCCGCCCCACTTGGCCACGTCCTTGACCAGGCTCGACGAGAGGAACGAGTAGAGCGGGTTGGTCGGCATGAAGAGCGTCTCGACCCCGGCCAGACCGATGTTCATCTGGGCCATCTGCAACTCGTAGTCGAAGTCGCTGACCGCCCGCAGACCCTTGATCAGCACACTTGCCTGCTGGGCCCGGCAGAAGTCGACGAGCAGCCCTCGGAACGACTCGACCCGCACGTTGCCGTACGACGAGGTCACCTCGCGGAGCATCTCGATGCGCTCCTCGACGGTGAACAGGCCACTCTTCGACTGGTTCACCAGCACACCGACGATCACCTCGTCGAAGAGCCGACTGGCCCGCCCGATGATGTCGAGGTGTCCGTTGGTGACCGGATCGAACGAACCGGGGCACACCGCACGTCTCATGATCGGCGACCGTACCAAAGGGTGGTCTCGCCGTAACGGCGACTGCGCTCGGCGGTGATCCCCTCCACCCAGTCGAACTCCCTGGTCCGGCGGGACCGCTCCACCACCACGAGGGCGTCCGGCGTCAGCCAGTCGCCGTCGACGAGCGCGGCCAACAGCGCAGTGATCTCCTCGTCCGGCACCGCGTACGGCGGGTCGGCGAAGACCACGTCGTACGGCTCGCCGTCCGGACCGGCGGCCAGCACCGTCGCCACCCTGCCGGTGACCAGACGGGCCGCCGGACCGGCGCGCAGCGCCGCCACGTTCTCCCGGATCACCCGGGCCGCCCGCGGGTCGGACTCGACGAGCAGCACGTGCCGGGCCCCCCGGGAGAGCGCCTCCAGGCCGACCGCGCCGGAGCCGGCGTACAGGTCGGCGAAGCGGGCACCGTCGAGATCGACAGCGGCCTGGACGGCACTGAACAGCGCTTCCCGCACCCGGTCCGAGGTGGGTCGGGTGCCGGCGCCGGGGGGCGCGGCGATCCGCCGGCCGCCGAGCGTGCCGGCCACGATCCGGGTCACCGTCTCCTCCTGCTCATGCCCGCGACGCTACGCGATGCGGCCCGGACCCGTCCGGACGGCGGGGATCCGAGGAGTCGACCAGCCGACGCCGAGGCGGCGCGCCTGAGCAGCCCCGACGTCGCGGCATCCACCGTGGAGGGCTGCCGGGCAGACCGTCCCCAGTGACCGGACGACCACCTTCGGTGCATCAAAGATCACGAATCGATGACATTGCCGGATGGCAATGATCTGAACTCCCCTCATTAACCACCCATCAGTACAGTCTCCCCCTGTCCCCGCTTTCGCCGCGGGAACGCCACCGCGTCGCGCGACGCCTCGGTGAGCAGGTGACTCCCCGGTCACGATGTCTCCCGGCCTCCCGCCACGCGATCCGTACCCCCTCACCAGGAGCAGGCGTGAACCCTCCCAAGTCTCCGTTCCGGCGCGTCGCGGCCATCGCCGCGGGTGCGCTGATCGGCCTCGCCGGCGTCGGCACCTTCGCGGCCCCCGCGAGTGCCCACCACCCCGAGCCCTCCGGCACGTACTGCCTGACCGCCGACGGCCAGGTCAAGGTGACCTGGACGGTCGGCAACAGCGAGAACATCGACGCGACGATCACCAAGCTCGAGTCGACCGTCCCGGGCGACTTCACCGGTGGCCTGGAGAAGGACGCCAAGCTCCCGGCGAAGGGCCAGGGAACCCTCACCGGCACCCAGGCGCACCGCTTCGACCAGAAGCGGCCGACGATCGAGCTGACCGTCGAGGCCCGGTGGGTGCGCTCCGACCGGATCCTGAAGGAGGAGCGGACTGTCGCCGCCACTCCGGTCGGCGCCTGCGCGGCAGAGGCCTCGCCTTCGCCCTCGCCGAGCGTCTCGACGCCGCCCTCAAGCCCGCCGGCGTCCCCCACGCCGACCCCGAGCAGCGCCTCGCCGTCCCCGAGCCAGCCGCCGGCGGAGAGCCCGAGCCCGACCCCGACGGCCACCCCGGCCCCGGCGGAGCCGGTCGGCTCGGTCGAGTCGACCTGCGACAAGCTCACCTTCACGATCGAGAACCCCGCCGACGGTGAGACCGTCACCCTCACCCTGACCCCGAACAAGGGCGAGGCGAAGACGCTCGTCGTCAAGCCGGGCGAGACCGGTTCTGTCTCCTTCGACGCGTTCAAGGGTCTCGTCGTCACGCCGGCCGCCGAGGGCCTCGACGACACCACGCCGATCGCCTGGGAGCAGCCGGCCGACTGCGACAAGGACGAGCCGGCTCTGCCGCTGACCGGTGCTGCCACCGGTGGCATCATCGTCGGCGCCGTGGCGCTGCTCGCCGCCGGTGCCGCCCTGTTCGTGGTGGCCCGTCGTCGTCGGGTTCGCTTCACCGCCTGAGACAACCCGCTCTGACACCTGAGGGCGCGTCGACCACCCGGTCGGCGCGCCCTCGGCCATGTCAGGAGCCGGCGGTGGTCAGCCCTTCTCCAGATACTCCGCGCGGTCCTCGTCCACGAGTGCGGCCACCGAGGCGGCGAGCGCCGGGCTGCGGGTCAGCTCCGGGTCGGCCTCGATCAGGGTGATCGCCTCGGCTCGGGCGTCCCGGATCAGGTCGGCGTCGCGTCGAAGCGACAGCAACCGCAGGTGCGAGCGGTGCCCGGACTGGGTGGCACCCAGCACATCGCCCTCCCGGCGCTGCTCCAAGTCCAGTTCGGCGAGCTTGAAACCGTCGCTCGTGGACGCCACCGCGTCCAGCCGCTCCCGCGCCGACGACCCCTCGGCCGCCTCGCTGACAAGCAGGCAGAGCCCGGCGGCGGCACCCCGGCCGACCCGGCCGCGCAGCTGGTGCAGCTGGGAGACGCCGAACCTGTCGGCGTCCAGCACGATCATCACGGTCGCGTTCGGCACGTCCACGCCGACCTCGATCACTGTGGTCGCCACCAGCACGTCCAGGTCGCCGGCCGCGAAGGACCGCATCACCGCGTCCTTCTCGTCGGCCGGCAGGCGACCGTGCAGCACGCCGATCCGCAGACCGTGCAGCGGGCCCTCGGCCAGCAGTGGGGCCACCTCGGTCACCGCAAGCGGTGGGCGTCTGCCGTTGTCGTCCTCGGGTGGTGGCTCCTCGTCGGACGTGGGACCGTCACCGATCCGGGGACAGACCACGTACGCCTGGTGGCCGGCGGCCACCTCCTCGCGCAGCCGACGCCAGGCCCGGTCCAGGTATGCCGGCTTCTCGGCGGCCGGCACCACGTGCGAGGCGATCGGCGACCGCCCCCGGGGCAGTTGGGAGAGCGTGGAGACCTCCAGGTCGCCGTAGACGGTCATCGCCACCGTGCGCGGGATCGGGGTGGCGGTCATCACCAGCACGTGTGGCGGCTGGTCGGCCTTGGCCCGCAGGGCGTCGCGCTGCTCCACGCCGAAGCGGTGCTGCTCGTCGACGACCACCAAGCCGAGGTCGGCGAAGTCGACCCCCTCGTAAAGCAGGGCGTGGGTGCCGAGCACGATGCCGGCGGCGCCGCTCGCCACCTCGCCGAGCGCCCGCCGGCGGGCCGCCGCTCCAAGCGAGCCGGTGACCAGCTCGACCCGGGTGGCGTGCTCGGCGGAGCCCAGCTCACCGGCCTGCCCGAGCGGCCCGAGCAGATCGAGCATGCCCCGGTGGTGCTGGGCGGCCAGCACCTCGGTGGGCGCCAGCAGCGCGGCCTGCCCACCCGCGTCGACAACCTGGAGCATGGCGCGCAGCGCCACCACCGTCTTGCCCGAGCCCACCTCACCCTGCAACAGGCGGTGCATGGGGTGCGGGGTGGCCAGGTCCGCGGCGATCTCCACACCCACGTCACGCTGACCGGCCGTCAGCTCGTACGGAAGTCGGGCGTCGAAGGCCTCCAGCAGCCCGCCCGGTCGCGGCGGGCGGGGCCGAGCCGGCCAGTCGGCCGCCCGGTGCTTGCGCTGCACAAGGGTCACCTGGACGGCGAAGGCCTCGTCCCACTTGAGTCGCCGCCGCGCCTGGTGCAGCGCCTCCTTGCTTGACGGCCGGTGGATCTCGGTCAGCGCGGCGCCCAGCCCGACAAGCTTGCGGCTGGCCCGTACGGCGCTCGGCAGTGGGTCGTCCGGCGGGGTGAAGGTGTCCAACACGACGCGTACGCAGCGCGCGATCACCCAGGTAGGCACGGCCGCGGCGGCCGGGTAGACGGGGATCAGCGCGCCGGCGAACTCCTCGATGTCCTCGCTGACCGCCGCCTCGCCGTCGCCACCCTCGCCGAGCAGGACGTACTCCGGGCCGTTGAGCTGCCGTTTGCTCCGGAACTCGGTGACCTTGCCGGCGAACAGGCCCCACCGGCCCGGGCGCAGCTCGCGCTCGCGCCACGCCTGGTTGCCGAAGAAGGTCAACGTCAGCACCCCGCCCGAGCCGTCGCCGACGGTCACCTCCAGCAGGTTGCCCCGCCGCTGACGCATCGGGCGCACCGTGGTGCGCTGCACCTGGGCCAGCACGGTGACCTGCTCACCGACGTCGAGTGCGCGGATGTCGGTGTGCTCCCCGCGCTCGTCGTAGCGACGCGGGAAGTGGTAGACCAGGTCACCCGCCGTGTGCAGGTCGAGGTGCGAGGCCAGCGCCTTGGCTGTCTTCTCCCCGACCAGCTTCTTCAGCGGAGTGTCCACGGTGGCTGGTTCGCTCATTCGATCCCTACCAGGAGCGGATAAAACGGCTGGCCGCCCGGGTACGCGTGCACCTCGACGAACGGCCAGCGTCGCGCGACGTGCGCGCGGACGGCATCGGTGAGCCCGGCCGGGGCGTCCACCCCGGCCAGCAGGGTGACCATCTCGCCACCACCACCGAGCATCCGGTCGACAACTGCCGCGCAGGTGTCGGTGAGGTCGGTGCCGATCAGGTGCACCTCCCCCTCCACGAGCGCCAGCACGTCACCGGGACGGCACGGGCCGGCCACGGTCAGCGCCTCCCGGCTGGCGTGGCAGACCTCGGCGTAACGGCAGGCGCCGGCGGCCTCGGCCATCGCGATGACGTCGTCCTCGAAACGGCGGTCACCGTCGCGGACGGCGAGGGCGGCAAGCGCCTGCACGGGCGAGCGGGTCGGCACCACGCTCACCTTGATGCCGAACCGGTGGGCCTCGCGGGCCGCCGCGCTCGCCACCGCCTCGGTGTTGGCGTCGTTGGGCAGCACCACCACCCGGGCCGCGCCGGTGCTGCGGACGGCGTCGAGCAACTCACCTGTGGACGGGTTGCCGGGCACCACCGTGGCGCCCTCCGCGGCGAACAGGTCGGCGATGCCGCCGCCGGTGGCCACCACCACCGCGGCCCGGCCCGCCGCCACCGGCTCGGGGGGCGGCTCCGGCTGGTCGGCGAAGCGGGTCACCGAGATCCGGTACGGCCGGCCGGCGGCGACACCGGCCTCGACCGCCGCGCCCACGTCGTTGACGTGCACGTGCACGTTCCAGGTGCCGTCCGGCTCACGCCCGTCGCCGACGACGACGAGCGAGTCGCCCAGGGCGTCGAGTGTCCGTCGCAGACCGGCGACCGCCTCGGCCCGGGCATCGAGCAGGAACTGCACCTCGTACGCGTACTCGTCGGAGCCTGTCTCGCGCGCGACGGTGGCCGCCGGGCGGGCGGAGCGTGGCGTCGGCGCGGGCCCGGCCGTGCTCTCCCCGGTCAGCACCTCGACCAGGGCGTCGAGCAGCACGCAGAGCCCTCGGCCACCCGCGTCGACAACGCCCGCACGGGCCAGCGCCGGCAGTTGCTCCGGGGTCCGGCTGAGCGCGTCGGCCGCCGCCCGGGCGGCAACGCCGGCCACCATCGCCAGGTCGTCGCTGTCCGCGCCCTCGGCCGCGGCGGCGGCTGCCGCGACCACGGTGAGCAGGGTGCCCTCGACCGGCCGGGAGACCGCGGTGTACGCGGCGGTGGCGCCGGAGCGCAGCGCGGCGGCCAACCCCCGACCGCGCACCGCCGGCACTCCGGCGGCCTGGTCGGCGAAACCCCGCAGGATCTGCGAGAGGATCACCCCGGAGTTGCCCCGCGCGCCGAGCAGCGCGCCCTGGGCCATCAGCCGCAGCGCGTGCCCGTGCGCGGTCGGCCCGCTGTCGGGGAGAGTGTCCAGATCCATGGCGAGGGCCTGCTGCGCCGAGGTGAGGGTGAGCACCAGGTTGGTGCCGGTGTCGCCGTCGGGCACCGGGTAGACGTTGAGCTCGTCGATCTCGCCCTGGTGGCGCTTCAGTGCGGCCAACCCGCTCGCGCACCAGCGGCGGACCGCGGCGGCGTCGAGGGTGTCCAGCACGGGCAGAAGCCTACTGGCGCGCACCGACACCCGTCGGACTCGTCCGGCGTGTCCGTCGCGCTCCGGGCCGGCGCTGGCCGGGGCGGGGACGAGCGCCTCCGGTACCCTTGCCGCCGGGCCGGCCCACCGTCGGGCGAGCGGGCCCGCGACCAGGCACGAGCCGGAGCACGGGCGAGCGCCGGACCGGGCCGGTTGGCCGGGTCGGCACGTCATCGGGTAACCTGACGAGGTTGCCCGGGCAGCACCTGCCGGCGACCTCATGAACGTATCAATCCCAGGAGTATCCCGTGGCTAGCGTGTGCGACGTCTGTGGCAAGGGACCGGGCTTCGGCCACAACGTGTCCCACTCGCACCGGCGGACCAACCGCCGCTGGAACCCGAACATCCAGTCGGTGCGTACCCCGGCCGGTGGCGGCAACACCAAGAAGTTGCAGGTCTGCACCTCGTGCATCAAGGCCGGCAAGGTCACCCGCGCCTGACGCGGTAGCACCCACCTCTTCGTACGGCTCAGCCGGCGGACCTTCGGGTCCGCCGGCTATGTCGTGTTTCCGGGCAGACGCCGCACACCTGCCTTCCCGGGTGCGGCGCGGCAGGTCAGAGGGTGCGGCCGAAGGAGACGCAGCCCTCCGCGTCCTTGTAGAAGCCGAAGTTCGGGATCCGCTCGTACCCGGCGGAGCCGTACATGGCGATCGCCTCCGGCTGCCTGTCGCCGCACTCCAGGACCACCCGCTTGCGGCCCTGCTCGCGGGCTGAGCGCTCGACGGCCGCCAGCACCGCGCGGGCCACGCCCCGCCCCCGCGCCGCCGGTGCCGTGTACATCCGCTTCAGCTCCGCGGTGTCCGCGCCGTGGCTGCGCCAGCCACCGCAGCCGACCGGCTCGCCGGCGAGGTAGGCGACGAGGAACGCGCCGTCCGGCGGCTCGAACTCGGCCGCGTCCACCGGGGTGTCGTCGCCGGAGCCGCCGTAGCGGGCACCGAGGTCGGCAAGTGCGGCGTGGATCAGGCGCTGCGCCACCGGCGCGTCGAAGCGCACGACCCGGATCTCGATCTCACTCACGGTGTCCAGAATACGGCGGCGCGCGGGGCTCACCGGAAGTGGTCCCAGCCCACCGGGCCGTCGTGGGCGACGCCGTCGACAGTCACGCCGGCACCGTCCGTGACCAGGCCGATCCGCCGCCAACCCGGCGGCAGCGCCACCGCCGGGGGGAAGGTCGCGGCCAGCGCGTGGTCGTCGCCACCGGCGAGGATCCAGGTGTACGGGTCGACGCCGAGCGCCTGTGCCGCGTCGGCCATCTGTCGGGGCACCTCGAACCCGTCCCGGCGGACGTCGATCGCCACCCCGCTGGCCGCCGAGACGTGCCCGAGGTCGGCGAGGAGCCCGTCCGACACGTCGATCATGGAGGTGGCGCCGAGCTGGGCGGCCTGCGGGCCGGCCTGGTAGGGCACCTGCGGCCGCCGGTACGCCTCGACCAGCAGCCGGGGGGTACGGAAGCCCCGGGTCAGCACGGTCAGCCCGGCCGCCGCGTACCCGGTGCGCCCGGCCAGGGCCAGCACGTCCCCGGGGCGGGCCCCCGAGCGCAGCACCGGCGGACGGCCCGCCAGGTCGCCAAGCGCGGTGACCGCCACAGTCAGCGTGGGGCTTGCGGACATGTCGCCGCCGACGACGCTCGCGCCGACCGTCGCCGCCTCCGCGGAGAGCCCGTCGGCCAACTCCTCCGCCCAGCCGGTGTCGAGGTCCGCGGGCATGCAGAGAGCGACGAGCAGTGCGGTCGGCGTCGCCCCCATCGCGGCGATGTCCGCCAGGTTGGCCGCTGCCGCCCGGTGACCGACGTCGCGGGCCGAGGACCAGTCCCGTCGGAAGTGCCGTCCGTCGACCAGGACGTCGGTGGAGGCTGCCACCCGACCGTCCGGCGCGGCCACCACCGCCGCATCGTCGCCCGGGCCGAGCAGGGTCGCCGGCCCGTACGACAGCCGGGCGGTGATCTTCCCGATCAGCCCGAACTCCCCGATCCCGGACACACCGACGCCACCGCGGGCGTTCCGCCCGTGCTGCCCGGCTCCGACGTGCTCGCTCACTGCTGCTCCTTGACCACCGATAGGGATCGGACCTGCTCCGTAAGGTAGTTTCACCCTTCGGGCCGCTCCCGGGCGGCGACGGACGGAGGTCGAGTCGTGGTACAGGCGTACATCCTCATCCAGACCGAGGTCGGCCGCGCACGTGACGTGGCGGGTCTCATCGCGGACATCTCCGGCGTGGTACGCGTCGACGCCGTCACCGGGCCGTACGACGTGGTCGTCCTCACCGAGGCGAACACCGTCGACGAACTCGGCAAACTCATCGTCAGCAAGGTGCAGATGGTGCCCGGCATCACCCGCACCCTCACGTGTTCGGTGGTGCGGCTGTAAGTGGACGAGATGACGACCTCCTCCTCTGCGCTCGACGACGACGCGGGGCGCGACGCGTCCGACGGGACGCCCGAGCCGGCTGACGGTAACCGTGAGCCGACCGATCCCTCCGCCGCCGCGCCGGGCGGACGCGACCGGACCATGCGCGGCGCGGCCCTGCTGGCCACGGTGATCGCGCTGCCGATCACGCTGCTGGTGGCCGTGCTGGCCTTCAGCAAGCTCAGCCCGGACGGGCCCGCTGCCGCGCCGGCACCCTCCGCGACCACCGCCCGGGTGCAGTCCACCACCCCGGTGCAGATGGCCGCCCCGGCGCTGGCCGCCCGCCCGGCCACGGTCTGCCGGGCCCTGCTCTCCCAACTCCCGGCGAGCATCCGCGACCTGGCCCAGCGGCCGGTGACCGCCGGCCCGGAGCAGAACGCCGCGTACGGCGACCCCGCCCTCACCGTGGCCTGTGGCGGCACCGAGCCGACCTTCCCCAGCACCGACGAGGTCTGGACGGTCAACCGGGTCTGCTGGCACCTGGCCGAGCAGGCCGACGCGGCGGTCCTCTCCACCGTCGACCGGGAGACGCTGATCACGGTGCGCGTGCCGCGCTCGTACGAGCAGCCGTTGCAGTGGTTGCCGGCGATCTCCAGCACGATCGTGGCGAGCGTGCCCTCCGGCGGCGCCATCCCGTCCGGCTGCCAGCGCTGAAGTCGAACCCGCCCCCGCCCGCCGGCTGACCCGCGCGGGCGGAGGCGGACGACTCAGTGCAGGCCGACGCCGCGCCGCTGGGCGGTACGGATCAGCCGGTTGACGAGCTTCGGGTACTCCAGGCCGGAGGCCGCCCACATCCGCGGGAACATCGACGTCGGCGTGAAGCCGGGCATGGTGTTGATCTCGTTGAGGTAGACGTCCAGCTCGGGGGTGACGAAGAAGTCGGCCCGGGCCAGCCCGGCGCAGTCGAGCGCGGTGAACGCGCGGACCGCGTACTCCTGGACCTGGCGGGTCACCTTCTCCGGCAGGTTGGCCGGAATGTCGTACTCGCAGGAGTCGTCGAGGTACTTCGCCTCGAAGTCGTAGAAGTCGTGGTCGGCGACGACCCGCACCTCGGCCAGCACGGACGCCTCGGGCGCGCCACCGGCCTCGCCCTCGAGCACACCGCACTCGACCTCACGGCCGACGATCGCCGCCTCGATGATGACCTTCGGGTCGAACTGCCGGGCGGCGGCGACCGCCGCGTCCAGCTGCGCCCAGTCGGTGACCTTGCTGACGCCGAACGACGACCCGGCCCGGGACGGCTTGACGAAGACCGGCAGGCCGAGCCGCTCCTTGTCCTGCTCGCCGAGCGTCATGCCGTTGCGCAGCACGGCGTACGTGCCGACCGGGATGCCCTCGACGGCGCAGAGCTTCTTGGTGAACTCCTTGTCCATGGCGGCCGCGGAGGCGAACACGTTCGCCCCGACGTAGGGGATGCCGGCCATCTCCAGCATTCCCTGGATGGTGCCGTCCTCGCCGTACGTGCCGTGCAGCACCGGGAAGACCACGTCCACGTCGGCGAGCGCCCGGGGGCCTTCGGTGGGGTCGAGCACCATCAGGCCGTTGCCGGTGGGGTCGGCGCGCAGCACGATGTCGTCGCCGGAGTCGGCGGTGATCTCCGGCAGCTGACGGGCGTTGATCGCGAGCTGGGCGGGGTCTCCGTTGGTCAGCACCCACTGGCCGGCCCGGGTGATGCCCACCGGGACCACCTCGAACTCGTCCGGGTCGAGGGCGCCGAACACGCTGCCGGCGCTGACGCAGGAGATGCCGTGCTCCGGGCTGCGGCCGCCGAAGACGATCGCCACGCGGGTCTTGCCTGGGGTGGTCACTCCGGTCACCTCTTCGTACGCGACTGCGGCTGGTCGTGCTCGCCGGTGGCGCTCACCCGGTTGACCTTACTGTGCGTGGCGACAGGGCGAGGCGATACCCGGCGAGCCACGGCACGACACGGCAATCGGTCATCAGAGGATATACGGTGCGTGATCGGACGGTGGCGGCGACTTCGGCCGCTGACCTGCGCCCGCGCTCAGTCCCGGGAATGCCGGCGGCCGACCGCGATCACCTTCACCCGCTGCCGTCCGGCCCGCACCATGCCCAGCGCCATGAACGCTCCGGCGATGCGGTCGGCGGCCTCTCGACTGCTGGCGCCGACGACCTGCCGGCGGCGCTCCGGCGCGACCCGCTCGTTGCGGTTGACGCCCTCCACCGGACGCACGTCGGTGAGCACCACGAGGAAGCGGGTCATCGCGCGCCGCCCGAGGGTACGGCGAGGGGCTCCGGGCGGGTTCGCACGTCGTCTCCTTCCGGCGGGCCGGGATGGAGGGGCGGCACGCGACGATCGGGTACGGGGGAGAAACCCGATCGCCGCGCGCCCCATCCCCTCCGGTCGCTCACCACCACCGTCGCCACGACAACCGGCGGTGAGGACGCCATAACAGATTGACACGTGTACAGCCGTGAATGCAACTCTCATCGGCGTTCTCTCATGCAGACGTTCCCGTAAATGTGTGCGACCATCGATGCATGGCCCCGAAGACCGCCCGCGCCCGCCGGCTCGGCATCGCCCTGCGCCACCACCGGGAAGCCGCCGGGCTGACGCTGGAGACCGCTGCGGATGAGATCAACAGCACCCGCAGCACCCTCTCCCGCTACGAGAACGCCCAGACCCTGATCACCCCGGCCACCGTGCGCGCCCTGCTCACGTCGTACGGGGTGAGCGCCGAGGAGGTGGCTGACGCGGTGCAGCTCGCCAAGGACGCCCGCAAGCCGGGCTGGTGGGTGTCGTACTCCTACGTGCTGGACCCACGCACGATCGACTTCATCGCCCTGGAGGCCGAGGCGACCGCCATCGCCAACTTCGAACCGTCGGTGGTGCCCGGCCTGTTACAGACCGCCGACTACATCCGGGGCGTGATGCGCGGTGGGCCGCACACCCTCGGCGACGACCTGGTGGAGCAGCGGGTCAAGGTCCGGCTCGACCGGCAACAGCGACTCACCGGTGAACGGCCGCCCATCTTCGACGCGATCATCGACGAGGGCGCGCTGCTCCGCCCGGTCGGTGACCAGTCGGTGATGGACGGACAACTGCGCCACCTGGTCAAGATGGCCGAGCTGCCGAACATCAGCGTCCAGGTGATCCCGCTCTCCGCCGGTTATCACCGGGGCACCCGGGGTTCCCTGCACATCCTCGAGTTCGCCGACCCGGAGGACCCGATCATCGCGTCGGTGGAGACCGTGGCCGGTCAGATGATCCTCGACCGGGCCGGTGAGACGCGTACCTGCACCAAGATCATGGAGCATCTCCGAAGCGTGGCGCTCAGCCCGGCGGACAGCCGCGAGATGCTCCTGTCAGTCCTGAAAGGACGGTAGGACCGATGACCCCGATTATCACAGCGGCCTTGGCCGCGGCGCCGTGGCGCAAGAGCAGCCGCAGCGGCGACGAAGGCGCCTGCGTGGAGGTGGCCGCGATTCCGCGGCTGGTAGCCGTCCGCGACTCCAAGGACCCGGCCGGCCCGGCCCTGCTGTTCCCACCGGCGGCCTGGGCCGCCTTCGCCCAGGCGCCGCCCCAGCGCTGACCAGACGTGCCGAGCCGGTGCGGGTCGAGGCCCGCGCCGGCTCAGGCCACCAGGGGGCGGGGCTCCGGAGCGGCGCGTAGCGCCTCCAGTGCGGCGATCGCCACGCCCCGGGCACCTGCCATGTCCCGGTCCGGCACCAACGCGAAGGTGGCCACCGCCGCCTGCTCCTCGCGGAGCACGGTGTGCTCGCGAACCGTCGCCAGGAACCAGTCGCGGAACTCCGGCGCCGCCTCCACCACACCGCCGCCGACGAAGTACGCGTGCGGGTCGGTGAAGTTCGCGGCGACGGTGAACAGCCGTCCCAACGCCATCGCCTGCTGGGTGAAGAGGTCCCGCGCGAGGGCGTCCGCGCGCTCGCCGTACCCCCGGACCAGCTTGGCCGCCCGGGCCACCGGCTCGGCGGCGAGCGGGTGGTCGGGGTAGCGGGTCAGCCAGTACGGCAGTAGGTTGCGCTCGATGCCGGTCAGCGAGGCGACGCTCTCGACGTCCCCGGTGAAACCGCAGGCGCAGGTGGGCTCCGGCTGGCCCGGGCCGAGCAGCCCGCCGAGCGGAATGTGCACGTGGCCGAGCTCCCCCGCCATCCCGGCGGCACCGGCGATCACCCGACCACTCTCGACCACACCGCCGCCCAGGCCGGTGCCGACGATCGCGGACACCGACGAACGGCTCATCGCGTCGACGCCGAAGTGGACGTGGTGGGCGTAGAGCGCGGCCGCGTTGCCGTCGTTGTGATAGATCACCGGCAGGCCGAGCCGTCGCTCCAGCGCCCCTCGCACGTCGAAGCCGCGCCAGGCCGGCTGGGAGAAGTTGGTGGAGCCCCGCGACGAGATGACCCCCTCGGCGCTGGCCGGGCCGGGAGTGTCCAGCCCGACCGCCTGGACCAGCTCGCGCGGCACACCGGTCTGCGCCAGGGCGCCGTCAAACGCCTGCGCCAGCGCCTCGATCGCCGCCTCCGGCCCGGACCGCACCTCGCTGGGGATCTCCAACAGCCCGTCCACCAGGAAGCGGCCGTCCACCGTCAGCACGGTGGCGTTGTTGCTGGTGCCGCCGTTGTCCAGCCCGACGACCACCGGCACCCCTGCGCTGACCACCGAAACCGCCTCCCGCCCGTCGTGAGTGTGAGCCGAGGCTAGTGCCAACCCCCCTCCCCCGCCATTCCCACCCCGCCCGACCAGCCCGCCCCCAGCCCGTCCCCAGACCTCGGGCACCGCTCTCCCTCGTCGATCAAGGAGTTGTGGTGGTGGGCAAATGCCGTGAGATAGCAGCAATCAGGCACCACAACTCCTTGATCGACGCGGGCGAGGGGCGGCGCGGGGCGAGGGGCGGGGCGGGGCGCGGGGCGGGGGGTTTAGGGGCGGTGGGCCGTTACTGCTGTGGCGTCCAGGTCATCGTCGTGGTGGACCGTGGGGGTCAGGCCGGCGGCGCTGAACGTGGTGCAGAGCGCTTCTATCTGCGTGGTGCCGGCTTCGACCACGAGGTGTCCCCCGGGGGCCAGCCAGTCGGCGGCCTCGATACCGACCCGGCGCAGCACGGAGAGCCCGTCCGGGCCGCCATCGAGCGCCACCGGGGCCTCGTGCAGTCGCGCCTCCGGGGGCATCAGCGCGACCGCGTCGGTCGGCACGTACGGAGCGTTGGCGAGCACCAGGTCCAGCCGACCCCGCCACTGTCGGGGCAGCGGCGCGAAGAGGTCACCCTCGTACACCTCGACGTTCAACCCGACGACGTTGCGGCGCGCGCAGGCCACGGCCGCCGGGTCGATGTCGGCGGCGGCCAGCCAGCGCGGCGCGAGCCGGTGGGCCAGCGCGACGGTGGTGGCCCCGGAGCCGCAGCAGAGGTCGACCACGGCCGGCGCCGCGCCGGTCAGCTCGGCCGCCACCTCGACCAGCAGGGCGGTCCGGGCGCGCGGCACGAAGACGCCCGCGTCGACGGCGATCCGCAGGCCGCAGAACTCCGCCCAGCCGAGCAGGTACTCCAATGGCTCGCCGGCCACCCGACGGTCGGTCAGGTCGGCCAACGCCGCCGGGCTCTGCGCGGCGGTCAGCAACAGTTCGGCCTCGTCCTCGGCGTAGACGCAACCGGCGGCCCGCAACCGGCCCACGAGAGCGGCCCGGTCGACGGCGGGAGGAGACGTCACACCGGCCCGGCCGAATCCAACGCGGCGGCGATGTCGGCCACCAGGTCCGCGGTGTCCTCCGCGCCGCAGGAGAGCCGGACGAAGCCGGGGGCGGTGTCGTCGCCCCACTGTGCCCGCCGGTCGGCGGTGGTGTGCAGGCCACCGAAGGAGGTCGCCGCCGCCACCAGCCGGGCGGCCTGGACGAACCGGCCCACCCGGTCGGCGTCGCCCAGGTCGAACGAGAGCACCCCCGGAATCCGGCGCATCTGCGCCGAAGCCACCGGGTACGCGGGGTCGTCCGGCCGCCCCGGCCACCGCAGGCCGGTCACGTCCGACCGGCCGGCGAGCAGGTCGACGACCGCTGCGGCGTTCGCGCTCTGCCGGGCCAGCCGCAGGTCGAGAGTGGCGAGTGACCGGTGGGCCAGCCAGGCGTCGAACGCGCCCGGCACCGCGCCGGTGGTGGTACGCCAGGTGGTCACCGCGTCGATCAGCTCGGTGGACCGGCTGGCCAGGTAGCCCAGCAGCAGGTCGGAGTGGCCGGTGAGCGCCTTCGTGCCGGAGGCCACCACCAGGTCGGCGCCGAGGTCCAGCGGGCGCTGACCGAGCGGGGTGGCCGTGGTGTTGTCCACCGCGAGCAGCGCACCGGCGGCGTGCGCCCGCTCGGCCAGGGCTGCCACGTCGACCACGTCCAGGCCCGGGTTGGCGGGCGTCTCCACGAGCACCAGCCGGACACCCTCGAACGACGGGTACGGCCCGACGGTGGGCACGAACAGCACCCGGACGCCGATGGCCTCCAACACGCCGGTGGCGAACGCCCGGACCGGGAAGTAGCCGTCGGTGGGCAGCACCACGGTGTCCCCCGGCCGCAGCAGGGTGAGCAGCAGGCCGGTGATGGCCGCCTGTCCGGTGGCGAAGACCCGGCAGTCACCGCCCTCCAACTCGCCGACCGCCGTCTCCAGCAGCCGCCGGGTCGGGTTGTCGGGCCGGCCGTAGCCGTTCGGTGACGTGCCCTGGCCCTGGAACGGGTCGAGGTGGTACGGCGCGGCGAAGACCGGCCCGGGTAGGAACGGGTCCCCCGGAGCAGCCTCGGGCAGGCCGGCGCGTACGCAGCGGGTGCCGTCTCCCCACTCGTCCATCGGGTTCCTCACTCGTACGACTCGGGTTTGGCGGTGCGGCTCATCAGGGTGTCCACGGCGAGGCGCGGGTCCATCCCCTCGTGGCAGATCCGCTCGACGTGCTCGGTGATCGGCATCTCCACGCCGTGCGCCCGGGCCAGGTCGCGGATCGCCAGGCAGCTCTTCACACCCTCGGCGGTCTGCCGGGTGGCGGTCTGGGCCTGCTCCAGCGTCTCGCCCCGGCCCAGGTGCTCGCCGAAGGTGCGGTTGCGGGCCAGCGGCGACGAGCAGGAGGCGACCAGGTCACCCATGCCGGCGAGGCCGGCGAAGGTGATCGGGTCCGCGCCGAGCGCCACGCCCAGCCGGGCCGTCTCGGCCAGCCCACGGGTCATCAGCATGGCCCGGGTGTTGTCGCCGAACCCCATCGCGGTGGCGATGCCGTACGACAACGCGATCACGTTCTTGACCGCCCCGCCCAGCTCACAGCCGATCACGTCGTCGTTGGTGTAGGGGCGCAGGTACGGCGTCCGGATCGACGACTGGACGAGCGTGGCGCGGGCGTTGTTCGTCCCCGCGACGACTGTCGCGGCCGGCTGCTCGGCGGCGATCTCCGGGGCCAGGTTCGGGCCGGACACGACCACCACCCGGTCCGCGGCGACCCCGGCGGTCTCCACGATGACCTCGCTCATCCGCTTGGTGGTGCCCAACTCGATGCCCTTCATCAGCGACACCAGGGTGGAGTCCGGGTGCAGGTACCCGGCCCATTCGGCGAGGTTGCCGCGCAGCGTCTGCGACGGCACGGCAAGCACCACCACCTCGGCGCCGGTGATCGCCTCGGCGGCGTCGGCGGTGGCGGTGACGCGGGCCGGCAGCAGCAGGTCGGGCAGGTACTCCGGATTGCGGCGCTCGGCCCGGATGCTCTCGGCGACCGGCCCGCGGCGCGCCCACACCGTCACGTCCCGCCCCGCATCCGCGAGGATCTTGGCGAACGCGGTGCCCCAGGAACCAGCACCAAGCACCGCAACGTGACCGCTCATGCCGCCTCGTCTTGCTGCTCGCGGCCGGCGGAGGACCGGGCCGGTCGCTCCCACAGTGGCGGCGGGGTACCGCCGCGGATCTCGGCGAGCATGTCCCGCAGCCGCAACATGATGGTGTCCGTCATCTCCTCGAGGGTGGCCCGGGTCGGCTGGGCGTCCGCCCACCGGCTCAGGTCGATCGGCTCCCCGGCGGCAACTGTCACCGGGATCCGGGGGCGCAGGCTGACACGGGTCGTCCGCGGGTCGAAGATCCGTTCCGGCCCCCACATCACCACCGGCACGACCGGGGCGCCGGTGGCCAGTGCCAGCCGGGCCGCACCGGTCTTGGCCTTCATCGGCCAGAGCTCCGGCTGTCGCGTGGTGGTGCCCTCAGGGTAGATCACGACCGCGCCGCCCTCGTCGAGCGCGGCGACGAGGGCGTCGAGCGAACGGACCGCGTCCACGCTGCCTCGCTCCACCGGGATCTGGCGGCATCGGTGCAGGATCCAGCCGACCACCGGCACCCGGAACACGCTGGCCTTGCCCAGGTACTGCGGCCAGCGCCCGGAGTCGTAGATGAAGTGCGCGGACACCAGCGGGTCGGCGTGGGAGATGTGGTTCGCCACGATGATCACCCCGCCGTCGTGGTGGAGATGCTCCTGACCACGCCAGGTGCGCCGGGTCCAGACGGTCATCACCGGCTTCACCAGCCCCACGGCGAACCGTTGCCAGAACCCCAGCCTCCGCCGTGCCACTGTGCCTCCTCGTCGCGCCCCAACCCCGCCGCGTAACACCGCCCGCGACACCCGCAGCGGAAATCATGCCTGCTCGCCCCCGGTACGGCCAGCGAGGGGTTCGTCGTCCGGCTGGCAGGATTGCGGACGTGAGTCAGCCGAAGTGGGCCGTGGTGGTGCCGGTGAAGCGGCTGGCCGTGGCCAAGAGCCGGCTGCGGGGCGCGCTGCCCGGCGTACCGCATGAGGAGTTGGCGCTGGCCCTGGCGGCCGACACGCTCCGCGCGGTGCTGGCCTGCCCGGCGGTCGCCGAGGCCCTGGTGGTGACCGACGACGCCCGGGTGGCGGCGGCGGCGCGGGCGGCCGGCGCGCGGGTGTTGCCGGACGAGCCGGACGCCGGCTTGAACGCCGCGTTCCGGCACGGGGCGGCCGGGGTCGCCGCCGGGTGGGTGGCCGGGATCACCGCGGACGTGCCGGCGCTGCGCCCGGCGGAGTTGGCCGGCGCGCTGCTCGCGGCGCAGAACGGCCGACCCGGGGTACGCCGGTTCCTGCCGGACGCGCCCGGCGGGGGCACGGTGCTGCTCGCCGCCCCGCCGGGGGTTCCGTTGGATCCGCGCTTCGGGGTGGGTTCGGCGGTCGCGCACGCGGCGAGCGGGGCGCTGCCGCTCGACGGCGACTGGCCCAGCCTGAGCCGGGACGTGGACACCGCCGCGGACCTGGCCGCCGCCGCCCGCCTCGGGCTGGGGCCGCGCACGGCCGCGCTTGTGGCCGCCGGCCGCCCCGCCCGCGCCGCCGGCTGAGCCGACCCCGTGGGCCGAGCCCGCGCCGCAGGCCGCAACCCCGGGTGTACGGTGCCAGCATGCAGGGCACGGTGGCCAGCTACGACGCGGCGACGCGCAGCGGTGTCCTGCTGCTCGACGACGGCACCGAGATGCGCTTCCCCGCCCGGGCCTTCGACGCCTCCGGGCTGCGACTTCTCCGGCTCGGCCAGCGGGTCCGCATCGACACCGATCCCGACGGCGAGGTTGTCCGGGTGACATTGCCGACGATGATCTGACCCGGCGAGCCCAAGTTCATTTTGCGTTAACCGTAATCGGGTGATTATGAGCGGGTGAGCACCCCTCGCGAGCAACCGGCCCGACCGCCCGCCACCGACCTTCGCAACGGCTCCCGCGCGCGCGGCACCGATGGGCGCTTCCGCCCGTCCCGCGCCGAACGTGCCGGTGCCGCCCGCGCCGACACCCTCGCCGACGATCCCGGCGCCGCCTCCTCCGGGCTGGACGAGGTCATCGAACCCGAGCCGGTGACCGAAAGCACGCCCCGGACCCCCGCCGACGTACACCCGGTCCTGTCTGACGGCCTGCCGAACTCGGTGGTGGAGGACGACGAGCCGACGCCCCCGCCGCTGCCGGAGGACCGGTTCCTCAACCGGGAGCTGTCCTGGCTCGACTTCAACGCCCGGGTGCTCACCCTGGCCGAGGACCAGCGCACCCCGCTGCTCGAACGGGCCAAGTTCCTGGCGATCTTCGCCAGCAACCTCGACGAGTTCTACATGGTGCGCATCGCCGGGCTGAAGCGGCGGCTCTCCGCCGGCCTGCCGGTGCGGGGCGGGGACCGGCTGCCCCTGCGGACGCAGTTGGAGCTGATCGCCGAGCGGACCGCCGCGCTCGGCGCCCGGCACGCCGCCTGCTTCGTCGACGACGTGCTGCCCAAGCTGGCCGACGAGGGCATCCGGATCCTGCGCTGGGGTGAGCTTGGCGACGGCGAGCGGGAGCGGCTGCGCACCTACTTCCGGGAGCAGATCTTCCCGGTGCTGACCCCGCTCGCGGTGGACCCGGCGCACCCGTTCCCGTACATCTCGGGGCGGTCGTTGAACCTGGCGGTGGCGGTTCGCGACCCGGACGGTGGTTCGGAGCTGTTCGCCCGGGTGAAGGTGCCCAACAACGTTCCCCGCTTCGTCCGGGTGGACCGGGACCAGCCCGGCGTCCGGATGCTGCCGGTGGAGGACCTGATCTCGGTGCACCTGGGGCAGTTGTTCAGTGGCATGCAGGTGGTCGAGTGCCACCTGTTCCGGGTCACCCGCAACGCCGAGGTGGAGGTCGACGAGGACCGCGACGAGGACCTGCTCCAGGCCCTGGAGCGGGAACTGGCCCGGCGGCGGTTCGGTCCTCCCGTCCGCCTGGAGGTGGCCGCGTCGATCTCCGACCACATGTTGGAGCTGCTCGTCCGCGAGCTGGACATGGACGACCAGGACGTGCTGCGGGTGCCCGGCCTGCTGGACCTGTCGGCGCTGTGGCAGGTCTACGGGGAGGCGGACCGGCCGGACCTGAAGGACCCGCCGTTCGTGCCGGCCACCCATCCCCGGCTCGCCGAGGGTGAGGTGCCGCGCAGCGTCTTCGCCACCCTGCGCGACGGGGACATCCTGGTGCACCACCCGTACCACTCGTTCGCCACGAGCGTGCAACGCTTCATCGAGCAGGCCGCCGCCGACCCGAACGTGCTCGCCATCAAGCAGACCCTCTACCGGACCAGCGGCGACTCCCCGATCGTCGACGCTCTCGTCGACGCGGCCGCCGCCGGCAAGCAGGTGGTGGTGCTGGTGGAGGTGAAGGCCCGCTTCGACGAGGTGGCGAACATCGGCTGGGCCCGCACGCTCGAACGCGCCGGCTGCCACGTGGTGTACGGCCTGGTCGGGCTGAAGACGCACTGCAAGACCGCGCTCGTGGTTCGGCAGGAGGGCAACCAGATCCGTCGGTACTGCCACATCGGCACCGGCAACTACCACCCGAAGACGGCCCGCCTGTACGAGGACTTCGGCATGCTGACCGCCGACCCGGAGATCGGCGCCGACCTCACCGACCTGTTCAACGTGCTCACCGGCTACAGCCGGCAGACCGCGTACCGGCGGTTGCTCGTCGCCCCGCAGGGCATCCGCAGCGGCCTCATCGAACGGATCGAGCGGGAGATCTCGCACGTCCGTCTGGGCATGCCCGGCCTGGTCCAGTTCAAGGTCAACTCGCTGGTCGACGAGGGGGTGACCGACGCGCTGTACCGCGCCTCCCAGGCCGGCGTCCACGTCGACCTGCTCATCCGGGGCATGTGCACGCTGCGCCCCGGCGTGCCGGGGCTGTCGGAGAACATCCGGGTCCGTTCGATCCTCGGTCGCTTCCTGGAGCACTCCCGGGTCTTCCGGTTCGGCAACAACGGCGAGGCCGAGTTCTGGATGGGCTCGGCCGACCTCATGCACCGCAACCTGGACCGTCGGGTGGAGGCGTTGGTGCAGGTGAGTGACCCGATCGCCCGCGCCGAGCTGGACCAGGTGCTCACCGCCGCGATGAGCCCGGACGTGGACGCGTTCGAGCTGGCCGGAGACGGCACCTGGACCCGGCGTACCGGCGGTGACGACGCCGCACCGGCCCATCTGCAGGAACTGCTGCTGCGCCGCGTCGGTGGCACGGCCAGCTGACCGCGCAGCGCATAGGCTGAGCTGATGGTCGAGGAGGAGCAGAAGTACGAGGTGGACGACGCCTACGTGCTACCGGACCTGGCCGGGACGGCTCCGGCCGGTGGCCGGGTCCGGGCGCTGCCACCGGTGACGCTCGTCGCCCGCTACCTCGACACCGTCGACCTGCGGCTGGCCCGGGCCGGTGCCTCGCTGCGCCACCGCCGCGGTGACGAGCTGCCCTGGACGGTGAAGCTGCCCACCGGGACGCCCGGCGTCCGCCACGAGGTCTCCCGTCCCGGGTCCAAGGGGCAGCCACCACCGGAGCTGGTGGAGGTGGTGAGCGTCCTGCACCGAGGGGCGTCGCTGGCCCCGGTGACGGTGGTCCGCACCGTGCGGCACGCGTACGAGGTGTGCGACGCCGCCGGCACGGTGCTCGCCGAGGTGGTGGACGACCGGGTGACGGTGCTCGACGACGCCGGCACCACCACCGACTCGTTCCGCGAGGTGGAGGTGGAGCTGAAGGCCGGCGACCGGAAGCTGCTCGACCGGGTCGGCGGGGTGCTGCGCGAGGCTGGCGCCCGGGGCGGGTCGTTCACGCCGAAGCACGTACGGGCGCTTGGCGCGACGGCACAGGCCGATCCGGATCTGGTGGCGCCGGCCGGGCTGACCGCCGAGCCGAGCGCGGGTGACGTGGTGACCGAGGCGCTACGCAAGGAGATCCGTCGGCTGTTGGCGCACGACCCGCTGGTGCGGCTACGCGCCCCGGCCGCCGGTGGCGACACCGCCGTGCACCAGATGCGGGTCGCCTGTCGACGCCTGCGCAGTGATCTGCGTACCTTCAAACCGTTGCTGCGCAAGACCTGGTCCCGCCCGCTGCGCGACGAGCTGCGCTGGTTGGCAGGCGTTGTCGGGGCGGCCCGCGACGCCGAGGTGCTGCGCGCACGGCTGCGCCGTACCGCCGCCGCCGACCCGTTGAGCCCACTCGACCAGGGCGCGGTGGACCGGCTCGACGAGGTACTCGCCGGACGGCAGCGGCGGGCGCTGGCCGCAATCGACGAGGCGCTGCGCTCCGCGCGCTACCTGGCCCTGCTGGACGCCCTGGTGCTTGCCGCCCGCGCACCCCGACTCACCCGGCGGGCGGCGGCACCCGCCGCTCAGGCGCTGCCCGCGCTCGTGGCGCGCCCCTGGCGTCGGTTGACCGGGCCGGGCGGCGTCGACGGGCTCGACGCGCAGTCGCCGGACGACAACTGGCACGCCGTTCGCAAGGAGGCCAAGCAGGCCCGGTACGCGGTGAACGCGGTGGCCCCGACCGTCGACAAGGGCGCCCGTCGGTTGTCCCGCGCCCTGGCCCGGGTGCAGGACGTGCTCGGCGAGCACCAGGACGCGGCGGTGGCGGCGGACACCTGGCTGGAGATCGCCGCCGAGCGCCCGGACGACCACGAACTGGCGGTTACCGCCGGGCGGCTGGCCGAACGGGAACGCGGTTCGGTACACCGGATGCGGGGCCTCTTCCCGGCGGCCTGGCACCGGGCCACCCGGCCACGGCGGACCAGTTGGCTGCCGTGACCGGCATCCGGGCGGCCGGCGGGGTGGCCTGGCGGCCGACCGACGACGGGGTACGCGTCTGCGTGGTGCACCGCCCCCGCTACGGTGACTGGACGCTGCCGAAGGGCAAGCTGGAGCCGGGCGAGCACGCGCTTGCCGCGGCGGTCCGTGAGGTGGCCGAGGAGGCCGACGTCCGGGGTGTGCCGCAGGTGCGGCTGCCGTCGGTGCGGTACCGCAGCGAGGGGCAGCCCAAGCTTGTCGACTACTGGTCGATGCTCGCGGTGGCAAGCGGCGGTTTCCAACCGGGCACCGAGGTGGACGACATCCGCTGGCTCACTGTCGACGACGCGATCAGGTTGGTCAGCTACCCGCACGACTCCGAGGTGTTGGCGGCGTTCGCCGCGCTGCCGTCGGTGACGGCGACCGTCGCGCTGGTCCGGCACGCGCACGCCGGTAAGCGGGCCACCTGGTCCGGCCCGGACGTCGGGAGGCCCCTGGACGCCGAGGGGTGGGCCCAGGCGAGCACGCTGGCCGGCCTGCTCGCCCTGATCCGGCCGGCCCGGCTGGTGTCGGCGTCGCCGCGACGGTGCGTGCAGACCCTCGACCCGACCGCCGCGCTGCTCGACCTGCCGATCGAGGTCTGCGGCGACCTGGACGAGCCACAGCCCGGTCAGCAGAGCGACGAGCAGATCCTGGCCACCGCCGCCCGACTGCTTGAGGTAGCCGGCGCCGGTGGGCAGGCGGCGGTATGCAGCCAGGGCAAGGTCCTGCCCGGCGCCCTGGAGCAGTTGACCGGCCGCACCGACGAGGACTTCACCACGCCGAAGGGCAGCGGCTGGCTCCTCGCCTTCACCGCCGATCGGCTGCTGGCCGCCGATCGGCTGTAGGGCCCGCGTCCGCACCGGCCCGGCCTCGTCAGCGGGGCGGCAGGGTCACCGTCACCGCGACCGGCAGGTGGTCGCTGGCCGTGCTGCGCGGCGCTACCGGGTTGCTCGGGGTCAGGCCGGGCGAGACGAAGACGTGGTCGATCTGCTGGCGCGGGTCGTCCGCCGGGCTTGTCGCAAGCGGTCGGGCGGCGGCCAACGCGTCGACCAGACCGGCGTTTGCGAACTCCCCGAACGCCTCGTCGCCCGGCTCGGTGTTCAGGTCGCCCGCCACGATCAGCGGCCCGCCGGCCGCGTACCTGGTGGCGAAGTCGGCGACCGCGCGGGCCTGGACCACCGGGCCCGCACCTGGCGGCGGTTGCAGGTGGGTGCTGACCACCGCGGTACGAACACCGTCGGAGAGGTCGAGCGTGACCGCGAGGGCCTGCGCTCCGGTGGGCGCACCGACGGCCGGCAGTGGCAGGGTTCGCGGATCGCTCACCGGCCAACGGCTGAGCACCGCGTCGCCCCAGACGGGGTCGGCGGCCGGCCCGAAGACGTACGGCATCGCGAGCCGGTCGGCAAGCAGGTCCAGGGTGTCGTGCCCGCCGTTGAGCAGCCAGGCCCGGTCCACCTCGCTGAGCAGCACCACGTCGGGCCGTTGCCGGACGACGACCTCGGCGAGGCCGTCCAGGTCGAACCGGCCGTCCAGCCCGAAGCCCATCCGGATGTTGTACGCCACCACGGTCAGCCGCTCCGGCGGGCCGTCCCGGTTGCTGGCCACCGGTACCTCGTCGGCGAGCACCGGCGCCAGCAGGGCCAGCGCGGTGACCGTGGCGGCGGCCCGGAACGGCGGGAACGGCAGCGGAACCCGGTGGACGACGGGACGCGCGGTGACCGCCACGGCGGCGACGAGCACGGCCACCACGACGGGCACCGCGGCGTTGGGGTAGCCGAGGTCGTAGGCCGAGTAGTACCCGACCGCCCCCAGCGCGAAGACGAGCATGCCGGTGGCGACCGCGTACCCCCGTCGGGTGGCGCTCGCGGTGTCACCGCCCGGCTGGCCGGCGTCGTCGGTCAGGGCGAGGCAGGCGCCGAGGCCGACCGCGGCGAGGAGGACGGCCCCGAGGAGCAGGTCGCCCCGGTCGAGGGCGAACAGCACCGCGCCACCGAGCAACGCCACCGGGCCGTACGCCCGGCCCGGCCCCCGAGGCGGTCGGGTCGACGCGGCGCACAGGAACCCGGCAACCGCCACCGGCACCGGTGCCAGGCCGAACAGCGGAGAACGAGCCACCCCGTCCCCGGCGAACAGGTACGACATCCCGGTCCGGGTCAGCGCCGGGGAGAGCGCCACCATGGCGGCCAGCAGCAGCGCCGGCCCGGCCAGCAGCCAGGCCCGACCACCACCGGGGCCGGCAACGCCGTCAGCGAGCCCGTCAGTGCCGTCAACGGGGCTGTCCAGGGCGTTGTCGGGGACGTCCACGCCGTCAACGGGGCCGGCCAGGGCTTTGCCGGCACCGCCGTGCCGGCCGGATCGTGCCGTGCCGGCCAGGAACACCGCCACCGCGACGGCGCTGAGCAGCCAGGCCACCCAGTCGCCCCGCCAGACCAGATCGGCGGTGTCCAGCACCGCGTGCAGGGCCGCGTTGACCGCGAAGCCCAACGCCAGCCCCGGGACCGGGCGGTCGGTCACGGTGGCGACGCCGACAAGCCAGACCAGCCCGGCGAGCAACCCGGCGGTGGCCAACCAGAGCTGCGTACGCCCGCCGGGTGCGGCGGTGAGCGCGAGCCGGGCGACGGCGAGCGCCACGGCGGCGACGACGGTGACCGGGCGGGCACCGACTCGGCGGACCACTGCGGGCGCGCCCAACGCGAGCACGAACCAGCCGAGGGCGAACGCCCCCATCAGCTCGGCGGGGGTGGACGCCGCCTGACCGAAGATGGTGATGATGCCGGGCAGCCAGACCCGCAGCACGTCGATGAGGAGGAGCACGCCCAGCGCGAGCGTCCCGGTGGTGAGCTGGCGGTAGCGCACCGGCGCCCCATTTCCCGTCGGCGGGCCGGCGGAGGGGGGCCGGCACGGCGATTCTGCGCGAGCGGGCCAACCGGGTCAACGGTCCCCGTACGCCGAAAGACCGTCCCCGTACGCCGCAAGGGCGCCCACCCACGGGTGGACGCCCTTGCGGAGCAGGTCGGTCAGCGCTTGCTGGCCGCCTTCTTGGCCGGAGCCTTCTTCGCCGGCGCCTTCTTGGCCGCCGTGCTCTTGCTCGCCGCCGCGGTGGTCTTCTTCGCCGCGGTCGACCGGGTCGCCGCGGTGGTCTTCTTCGCCGCGGTGGTCTTCTTGCTGGCGGCCGTCTTGGTCGCCGTGGTGCTCTTGCTCGCCTTGGCCGGGGCGGTCTTCTTGCTGGCGGCCGTCTTGGTCGCCGTGGCGGTCTTGCTGGCCTTCGCCGGGGCGGTCTTCTTGCTTGCCGCCTTGGCCGTGGTCGCCTTGGTGCCGGTCGCCTTCGCGCTGGCGGCCTTGGTGCCGGTCGCCTTCGTGCCCGCCGCCTTGGCCGTGGCGGTGCTGGTGGTGGCCTTCTTGGTCGCCACCGTGGCCTTCGGCACCTTGCCGCTGGCCACCATCTCCTTGAACCCGGCGCCGGGGCGGAAGGTCGGGACTGACGTCTTCTTGACCTTCACCGCCTCGCCGGTACGCGGGTTGCGCGCTGTTCGCGCGCCACGCACACGCTTTTCAAATGCTCCGAATCCGGTGATCGCCACCTTCTCGCCCTTGGTGACCGCCGCCTGGACCTCGGTGAGGACCGCGTCGAGCGCGGCCGTCGCCATCTTCCGGTCCCCCAGGCGAACGGCGAGCGCCTCGATGAGCTCGGCCTTGTTCACGACTTCCTCCCGATTGTGCAACTGACTCGTCGCGAGCCATTCTGCGCGCACGGTATGCCCTGTGCTGCCGGGACACAAACATTCGGTAGAAAAAAGCCCTTGTGTCGTAACGGATTCACCCCCACCGGTCGGACCGATGGGGGTGAAATCCGCTGTGCCGGCGGCCTAACGGCTATGCCACGGAGGGCAGGAACGGCAGTCGGCGCGCCTCGTAGGAGTCGATGTCGGCGGCGTGCCGGAGGGTGAGTCCAATGTCGTCGAGGCCCTCCAGGAGACGCCAGCGGCTGAAGTCGTCGAGCGGGAACGACCAGTTCGCGTCGCCCGCCCGGAGCTGGCGGGCGGTCAGGTCGACGGTCACCGGAGTGGTCGGATCCGCCTCGACGAGGTCCCACAACTCTTCGATGGCTTTCAATTCCAACTCGACCGGCAACAGACCCTCCTTGAGGGCGTTGCCGCGGAAGATGTCACCGAAGCGCGGCGCCACCACCGCGCGGAAGCCCCAGTCCCGTAGCGCCCAGACGGCGTGCTCCCGGGAGGAGCCGGTGCCGAACTCCGGGCCGGCGATGAGGATCGACGCACCGGAATAGTTTTCATCGTTGAGCACGAATGTCGGATCTTCCCGCCAGGCGCTGAACAACCCGTCGGCGAACCCGGTCCGGGTCACCCGCTTGAGGTACACGGCGGGAATGATCTGATCGGTATCCACATTGGACCGGCGCAGCGGCACGGCGGTGCCGGTGTGGGTGGTGAACTTGTCCATCTCGTCGGTCCCTTCTACAGGTCGGCGGGGGCGGCCAGCCGGCCGACCACGGCGGTGGCGGCGGCCACCGGCGGGGAGACCAGGTGGGTACGCCCGCCCCGGCCCTGACGGCCCTCGAAGTTACGGTTCGAGGTCGAGGCGGAGCGCTCGCCCGGCTTCAGCGTGTCGGGGTTCATCCCCAGACACATGGAGCAGCCGGCGAACCGCCACTCGGCCCCGGCGTCGGCGAAGACCTTGTCCAGCCCCTCGGCCTCGGCGGCCTCCCGCACGGCGGCGGAGCCGGGCACCACGAGCATCCGGACGCCGTCGGCGACCCGGTGACCCCGCAGCACGTCGGCAGCGGCCCGCAGGTCCTCCAGGCGACCGTTGGTGCAGGACCCGACGAAGACCACGTCGATGGGCAGTTCCCGCAGCGGGGTGCCGGGGCGCAGGTCCATGTACTCCAGGGCCCGCCGGGCGGCGGTGCGCTCCGAGTCGGTGACGAACTCCTCCGGGTCCGGCACCGGCGCGCTCAGCGGCGCGCCCTGCCCGGGGTTGGTGCCCCAGGTGACGAACGGGGTGATCTGGCTGGCGTCAAGCGTCACCTCGGCGTCGAAGCGCGCGCCCTCGTCGGTGGGCAGCGTCCGCCACCACTGCACGGCCGCGTCCCAGTCCGCGCCCTGCGGCGCGTTCGGCCGACCCTTGAGGTACGCGAAGGTGGTCTCGTCCGGCGCGATCATGCCGGCCTTGGCGCCCCACTCGATGGACATGTTCGCGATGGTCATCCGCCCCTCCATGGAGAGGGCGCGGATCGCCTCGCCGCGGTACTCGACGATGTGCCCGCGACCCCCACCCGTGCCGACCTGCGTGATCAGCGCGAGCACCAGGTCCTTGGCGGTCACGCCGGGCGCGAGGCGGCCGGTGACGTTCACGGCCATCGTCTTGGGCCGGCTCTGCGGCAGCGTCTGGGTGGCCAGCACGTGCTCCACCTCGCTGGTGCCGATGCCGAAGGCGAGCGCGCCGAAGGCGCCGTGGGTGGCGGTGTGCGAGTCGCCACAGACGATCGTCAGGCCCGGCTGGGTGAGACCGAGCTGCGGGCCGATCACGTGCACGATGCCCTGGTTGTCGTCGCCGAGCGGGTGCAACCGCACCCCGAACTCGGCGCAGTTGCGGCGCAACGTCTCGATCTGCGTACGCGAGGTGGGGTCCGCGATGGTGAGCAGGTCACCACGGCGGAGGCGGAACGCCGGGTCGGCATACCCGGTCGGGGTGTTGTGGTCCTCGGTCGCGAGGGTCAGGTCGGTACGTCGCACCCGACGCCCGGCGAGCCGCAGCCCGTCGAACGCCTGCGGGCTGGTCACCTCGTGCAGCAGGTGCAGGTCGATGAAGAGCAGGTCCGGCTCACCAGCGGCGGACCGTACGACGTGCGCGTCCCAGACCTTCTCGGCCAGGGTCCTCGGCTCAGGAGTGACTCCCACCATCTGGACATCCTAAATTCTGGGAGGTAAGTTTCGGCTTGTGGGACACAGTATGAGCGGTGTCGGCGTTCTCGACAAGGCGGTGGTCATCCTGGCCGCCTGCGTGGACGGCGCCAGCCTGGCCGAACTCGTTGAACGCACCAAGCTGCCCCGGGCCACAGCACATCGGCTGGCCCAGGCCCTGGAGATCCACCGGATGCTGGTGCGCGACACACAGGGCAGGTGGCGACCCGGGCCCCGCCTGGGTGAGCTGGCGAACGCCGCACCTGACGTTCTGCTGACCGCCGCCGAGCCGCTGCTGGCCGCGCTGCGCGACGCCACAGGTGAGAGCGCGCAGCTCTACCTGCGCCGCGCCGACGAGCGGATCTGCGTGGCGGCGGCGGAGCGGGCCAGCGGTCTACGGGACACCGTTCCGGTCGGCTCGGTGCTGCCGATGACGGCCGGCTCCGCAGCCCAGATCCTGCTCGCCTGGGAGCCACCGGAGGCGGTGATGCCGCTGCTGCCGCGGAGCAAGTTCACCGGGCGCACCCTCGCCGAGGTACGCCGTCGCGGCTGGGCGCAGAGCGTCGCCGAGCGCGAGGCCGGTGTGGCGAGCGTCTCCGCCCCGATCCGAGACCGCACCGGCCGGGTGATCGCCTCGGTGAGCATCTCCGGCCCGATCGAGCGCTTGGGCCGCCGCCCCGGCGAACGCCACGCCATGGCCGTAGTAAGAGCCGGCCAACGCCTATCCGGCCTCTAACCCCACACCCCACCCCTCCCGCCCCCTCCCCCATCTCCTCCGGTGATCAAGAGGTTTGCGTCAGCGCTCCCGGCGTGTCGTGACGCAAACCTCTTGATCACCGGGAAGGGGGCGAGGCCGGGGTACGGGAAAGGCTCACCTCGCGGTGCGAGGTGAGCCTTTGGTTGTAGCCCCGACCGGATTCGAACCGGCGCTACCGCCTTGAGAGGGCGGCGTCCTGGGCCGCTAGACGACGGGGCCAGAACTTCTCCGTTCACCACCCTCGCGGGCGGTGCGACTGTAGTCTAGCGGCACCGTACTCGGGCACGAGCGCGGGGTGCGGGGGTCGCCAGTGGAGCGGAACGGGGCCCGACGGCAGATACGAAACAGCCCGCCTCACGAGGTGAGACGGACTGTGCACGATGTAGCCCCGACCGGATTCGAACCGGCGCTACCGCCTTGAGAGGGCGGCGTCCTGGGCCGCTAGACGACGGGGCCAGAACAACGTTCGCTCCCCCACCGTGACGGCGGAGGAGCTGCACTCTACCGAAGACCATCTCCGCCCCCCGAGGGGGCGGAGTCGAACTCCGTCAGAATCCAGCGTCTGGAAATTCTCGCGAATTCCAGCAGCGCTGGGGTACCAGGACTCGAACCTAGACTAACTGAACCAGAATCAGTCGGGCTGCCAATTACCCCATACCCCATTGGCCCCTTGCGGCGCCGGGAGTGAACTTTACCCTCCCGGTGCCGGCAGGCCAAACCCGATCCCCCCGAACCACCCGTGAGCTGCGGAAACAGGGGCATCAGACGGATCAGGCGACGGGAACCACCGGGTTGGTGAGCTCGCCGATGCCGTCGATCCGCACGGTGACCGTATCCCCCTCGACAAGCGGGCTAACCCCGGCCGGAGTGCCGGTGAGAACGACGTCGCCGGGCAGCAGAGTCATCACGTGCGAGATGTACGACACCAGGCCGGGAACGTCGAAGACCATGTCCTTCGTCCGGCCGAGCTGGCGTACCTCCATCTCCTCCGGGTTGCGACCCACCTCACACCGGATCTCCAGGTCGGAGACGTCCAGCCCGGTGGTGATCCACGGGCCGATCGGGCAGAACGAGTCGAAGCCCTTGGCCCTGGTCCACTGCCCGTCCGAACGCTGGAGATCGCGAGCGGTGACGTCGTTGGCGCAGGTGTAGCCGAAGATGGCGCGTTCGGCGGCGGCCCGGTCGGCGCGGCGCGCGCCGGGTGCCCCGATCACGACCGCCAACTCGGCCTCGTGCTCGACCTGCTTGGAGAAGATCGGCAGGCGGATGGCGTCGCGGGGGCCGATCACCGAGGTGGACGGCTTGAGGAAGAGCAGCGGCTCCTTGGGCACCTCGTTGCCGAGCTCTGCGGCGTGGTCGGCGTAGTTGCGGCCGACGCAGACGACCTTGCTGGGCAGGATCGGCGAGAGCAGCCGGACGTCGGAGAGGGCCCAGCGGGCCCCACTGAAGGAGAGGTTGCCGAACGGGTGGCCCTCGATCTCGGCGATGGTCAGGCCCTGCGGCCCGGCCTCCACCTCGCCTTCGACGGCACCGAACGACATTCCCTTGGCATGGGCGAAACGAGCGATACGCACCCGGCCAATCTAGCGCCGCCGGCCCCGCGACCGGCCAGGACCGGCGCTCGGGTGTGCTCAACCCGTCAGCGCGCGGCACCTTACCGGAGCGGGAGGTGACCGGGCCGGGCTTCCCGACTTCGTACCCGCTCGGAGGCGTCTCGCCCCTAGCGTCGGCTCCGGAGGTTCGTTCGTATGCCTGCATCGACACGACACCACAGAGCCCTCGCAGTGTTCGTGCACTGCCTCGGCATCCTCGCCGCCGTTCCGGCCCTGCCGTCGGCGGCTCCGGAGGCGGCGGCCACACCACGACCACCGGCGGCCACGCCACAACCAGCGGCGGCGACGCCACAACCACCAGCGGCGGTCACCCGGCCACCCGTGGCGATGGTCGCGCGGGTGACCGAGCCCACCCCGCCCTCGGCGCCTCCGGCGATGGCGCCGCCCACCCGCGCGCCGGCGTCGGCGCCCCCGCAACAGGTCACCGTGGCGGTGGCGACGGAGAGCAGCCCGGCACCGAGGTACCGGATCCAGGTGCGCAACGTCAGCAACTCGCCGCTCGAGACCACGGTGCGTCAGGAACTGCCGCCCGGCTCGTCGACGACCGCGATCAGCGGTGGTGGACGGTCCACCCCCGCCCGCGGATCGGCCACCGAGGTGACCTGGCGGTTGCGGCTGCCGGCGCACAGCACCACCACGCTTGGCACCGCCCTCGCGGCGACCGCGCCGGGCCGGCCGCTGAGCGCGCCTACCTGCGCGTTCACAAGTGACGGCACCAGGCCGTACGACTGCGCCACGGCCACCTGGCAGGCGGCAGCGGCGCCGGCGGCCGAGGTGACCGAGGCGCCGGTCTGGCGTCGCTACCCGGTGCTGCTCGCCGGACTGGCGGCCCTGCTGGTGGTCAGCGCCGCCCTGGTGTGGGTGTGGCGGCGTCGGCGCGGTCGTCGGGTGACGGCCGCCGCGCTCTCCACCGGCGACGGTGCCGAAGGTGGCCGCGGGACGGTCTATCCCCGACCGGCGGCCCCGAGTCCGGTACGACGTCGGCGCACCCCGCCGGTCTGGGTGTTGGTGGGCGCCGCCGTCGTGGTCCTGGCCGGGTTGGTCGGGACGGCGGGTTGGACGGCGACCCGACAGGTGTCGGCGATCGACACGCAGAAGCAGCCCACGAGCGGTGCGTGGAGGGGCACCGGCGTCACCGGGGCGCTTGGCGTGCCACTGCGGGAGTCGGCGTTCGAGTTCACCGTGTACCGGATGACCTGCGGCGCGCCCGGCACCGCCGGAAAGTCCGCCGGCGGCGGTGCGGCACCGGCCAACGGCCGACGCTGCGAGGCGACCGTGGGTGTGCGCAACCTCACCGGCGACCACCAGCCCTGGCACAGCGAGCTGCAACGGGCGTACCTGCCCGGTGGGCGCTGGGTGAGCACCGACGAGTCGGCCACCCGATCGGCGAACCTGGGTCGGGACGTCTTCGCCGACCCGATGGCGGCGGGCACCCGGATGGTGCTGCCGCTGGTCTTCACTGTCGACGGGCGGGACCCGCCCCAACAGCTGGAGCTGCGCAGCGGGGTGTTCTCCGCCGGCGTCCGGGTGCAGATGCCCTGACCGGTGTGCGGGCGGCGGTCGTACCCTGGGGTGCGTGACCGCCGCCCTCGCCCCCGCCGTGCTCGACGTGGCGCAGTGGCAGGCCCGCCGGCGGGCCCACGAGGAGCGGGTCGACGTCTGGCTGACACCGCACCTGGCCCGGCGACGACGCGGTGAGCGGCATCCGGTGGCCGACTTCCTGTTCACCTACTACTCGCACCGCCCGGCCCAGCTGCGTCGCTGGCATCCGGGCCCCGGCGTCGAGCTGCGCGACGCGGATCCGGCCGAGTTCGGCCGCGACTACCGCGCCACCGCCGCCGGGGTCACCCTCGACACCGATGGGGTACGCGGCCGGCGCGGCGAGTCGATCGCCTGGATCCGCACCCTGCTGTCGGCGACACGTGAGCGGGCGCCGCACTTCGGCTGCTTCGGGATGCACGAGTGGGCGATGGTCTACCGGCAGACCCGGGAGGAGCTGCGGCACAACGCCTGGCCGCTGCGGCTGAGCGCGGAGCACACCGCGGCGGTCGTCGAGGAGCGGGGCGTGCGGTGCAGCCACTTCGACGCGTTCCGGTTCTTCACTCCACCGGCCCGCCCGTTGAACCTGCTCACCCCGACCCGGGAGACGCAGCACGCGCACGAGCAGCCGGGTTGCCTGCACGCCAACATGGACCTGTACAAGTGGGCGTACAAGTTGTCTCCGCTGGTCTCGTCGGAGTTGGTGGCCGACGCGTTCGACCTGGCGCGCGACGTCCGCACGTTGGACATGCGGGCCAGCCCGTACGACCTGGCGGCACTCGGCTACCCGCCGGTGCGGGTGGAGACCCCGGACGGCCGGGCGGAGTACGCGGCGGCGCAGCGCGCGTTCGCCGAGCGCGCCGCGGTGCTGCGCGACCGGCTGCTCGCCGCCGTCCCGGCCTGAGCCGGCCCCGCCGCGAACCAGATGCGTCGGGGTCAGCTGGGCACGGCGGTCGACCGCCCGCTCCGCACGCTGTACGAGCCGGCGGAGATCGCACCGAGGGTCGTCGGGGTGAGTGTCAGCGACACGATGCCGCCGGCCAGCACGCGGCTGCCCCCGTCGGGGCTGGTGAGCGTCGCGGGCAGCGATCCATCCGGGAACAGGCGTTTGCCGGCCCCGACGACGACCGGGTACTGGAGCAGCCGGTAGACGTCGACGAGTCCGGCCTGGTGCAGCGCCTGCACGAGCTGCCAGCTGCCGTGCACCTGGAGTTCCCGGCCGGGCAGCCCCTTGAGCCGGCGCACGTCGTCGACGACACCGCCACGGAGGACCGTGGTCGGGTTCCAGTCGGCCTCGTCGTCCGTCAGCGTCTCGCTGACGACGTACTTCGGCAGCGTGTTCAGCTGGGTGGCGATCAGATCGTCGGTGGCGGTGACCTTCGGCCAGTACCCGCCGAGCAGGCCGTAGCTGGTGCGGCCGAAGAGGAACGCGTCCGCCTCACGGAACCAGCCCTCGACGACCTCACCGGTGGCCGCCGACGCGTGCGGGACAACCCATCCGCCGCGGTCGAAGCCGCCAGAGCGGTCCTCGTCGGGGGCTCCAGGTCCTTGCATGACGCCGTCGAGGCTGACGAAGACGTTGACGCTGAGCAGCACGGTGTTCCTCCGAATACCGGTTCAGGGACGGCCGCTGGGCAGCGGCCTGCGGAGGTTAACTGCCCGGCCGTGGGCAGATCTTGTACAGGAACGACATGGCCGCGTCGTCGCCCCCCTGGAGCCCCCGCGCGGTGCGCCCGACATAGCGCCGCAGCGCGTGTGCGAGGTGAGCCTGGTCGAAGTACCCCAGCGCCTCGACGACAGCGGGCCAGCCGAGCCCTTCGCGCAGCATCGTGGCCGCGGTGTTCACGCGGTCGATCTGCGTCACGGCGGTGTGCGAGAGGCCGGTGACCGCGCGGTACCGCCGCTGCAGGGTTCGTCGAGAGGGGTGACCCTCGGGGTGCCCGGCGGGTTGCTCGTCCACCCGCAGAGCTGATCGCGCCAGCAGACCGGCGTCGCTCAGGCGCCGGACGAACTGCTCGACGTTCTCGTAGGTCGGCGCTTCCCAGTCCTCGCTGCCGACGACCACCCGGCCGGAGTCCGTCACGGGTAACGGCACGTACCCGTCGACGATCGAGGATGCGGGGTACGGCCGCAGTACGGTGCCGAGGGTGAGCCGGATCCCGAGGAACTCGGCGTCGGACGGAACCGTCGCAGTGGTGGCCCTGGTCTCCGGCCCGCGCAGGCTGACGAGCAGGCGCCCCTGCCTGCGCGTGAGGATCAGTTGGCAGCAGGTGCGCGCCGCGGAGGTCATGGTGTCCTCGGCATCGCTGGAGGTACGCCACACCCGGTCGACGATGCTGGCATCCGTCTCGGTGTCGCGATGCTCGAACCGCACGCCCCCGCCTCCTCCACCACGCGCTGTCCCGGTTAGTCGTCCTCGGCGCGGCGGTCGCGTTTGCGCTGGGACTGGCGTTTCTTCTCGGCCAGCCGGCGCTCCTTGGCGCCACGGGACGGGCGGGTCGCCCGGCGGGGTGGCGGCGGGGGTGCGGCGGCCTCCCGCAGGAGCGCGGTCAGGCGTTCCCGGGCCGCCTCCCGATTGGCAAGTTGAGCCCGGTGCTCGCTGGCGGCGATCGTCAGCACCCCGTCGACCAGGCGGTTGGCCAGCCGGGCCAGCACCCGCGACCGCAGCCAGTCGGGCACGGCCGGGGAGTTTGCCAGGTCGTAGCTCAGCTCGACCCGGGAGTCCGCGGTGTTCACGCCCTGCCCACCGGGGCCGGACGAGCGGGAGAAGCGCTCCCGCAGCTCCCCAGCAGGAACGATCCACCGATCGGTCACCCGCAGTCCGTCGTCCACGCCCCGAGGCTAACCCGCGACGACCCGTCGGAGGTCACCGGTGCGGAGGCTCGCTCCGCGTCGGGGACTGGCTTGGCGCCGGCCCCGCGGTCTCCTCGTCGGAGCCGACTGCCGCGTACGCCACCGCACCGAAGAGCAGCAGCCCGATCACCGCGGCCTTCACGGTGACGCCCCGGATCAGCGACCAGGCACCGCGGCGGGCGCCCGGCACCGATTTCTTGACGGTCTGGTAATCGTTCCACCCGCGTCGTGCCCGGGCGTACGCCGACCCCACTGCACATCCGATGACCAGGCCCACCAGCAGGAGGACCGTGAGAAGAGGACGCTCCACCTCCGCCAGTATTCACACCGAGCGTCATATTTCCATGATCCGATGCCGTCCGGCCGGATATCTGACAGTGGCGACCCGCTGCGCGGGCGTTCGGGCAGCTCAGCCGCCCTTACCGATGATCGTGTCGGCGGTCTGCTGCACCTGGTCGATCGGGATGGCGAACCCGATACCGATCGACCCGTTTCCATCGATGGTGGCGATGGCGGTGTTCACCCCGACCACCTCCCCGCGCGCGTTCACAAGTGGTCCACCGGAGTTGCCGGGGTTGATGGAGGCGTCGGTCTGCACCGCCGTGTGCCGGTTGTTGCCGAGTCGCACCTCGCGGTCCAGCGCGCTGACGATGCCCGCGGTGACCGTCCCGGCCAGGCCGAGTGGCGAACCGACCGCGAGCACCGGCTCACCGACCCGGGTGGCACCCGGCTTGGCCAGAGGCAGCGGGGTGAGGCCTGCCGATGCCGGCACCTTCAGCACCGCCAGGTCGCTGCGCGGCTCCCGTCCGACCACCTCGGCGGCGAACCGGCGGCCGTCGGGCAGTTCGACGGTCACCGGCCCGCCACCGCCCTTGGCCAGGATGTGGTCGTTGGTGATGAGGTGCTGCTGGTCGTCCACGGCGAAGCCGGACCCGGTCGCGGACCCGCTGGTCGCGCCGCCGGCCAGCACCGACACCACCCCGGGTACGGTCCGCTCGGCCGCGGTGACCAGCTCGGCCGGCACCGGGGCGGCGGACGCCGCAGCCGGGCCACCGGCCCCGTCCCGGCTGGCCACCACGCCACCGGCGAGAGCACCGGAGACGGCCGAGACCGCCACCACGCCCAGTACGGCCAGCAGCCGCCCGGGACGCCGCCCGCCCGGGTCGCGTTCGGGCGCGTCCCACCACCCGCGCCCGTCCGGGTCGAGTTCCGGCGAGATGAACCAGGGACCACGCGGTTCGCCAAGTCCGGTCTGCACTGCCATGCGTGCTCCTCACTGTCGACGTCGGTTGTGCGCGGCGGTCACGGCAGCCGGGAGAACCAGCGCATCGAGCCGGCGGCGGCACCCATCGCGAACACCAGCCCGAGGCCGATGAACCGGGCCGAGACGTCCTGCCGTTCGGTGCGGTAGCCGACCGAGCTGCCGATGTCGTCGTAGACGGCACGCAGCTCGTCGGTGGTGCTGGCCTCGTGGAACATCCCACCGGTCTCCTCGGCGACCGCCTTGAGGGTCTGCCCGTCCACCGGCACCTGGATGGGCCGTCCACCACGGTCGACGAACCCGGACGGCGTGCCGAACGAGATCGAGTGCACCGGCACCTCCGCCTTCACCGCCTCGGCGGCCGCCTCCATCGGGTCCATCCCGGAGGTGTTGGCGCCGTCGGAGAGCAGGATGATCCGGGCCGGCGGCGGCTCCTTCGCGGCTTCGCTGTCCAGGCCCTTGACCGCCCCGAGCGAGGTGTTGATGGCCTCGCCGATCGCGGTGCCCTGCACGCCGGTGATGCCCTCGGCGAGCCGACCGATGCCCTCGTCGAGAGCGTCCCGGTCGGTGCCCGGGGGCACCAGCACGGCGGCGCTTCCGGCGAAGGCGACGAGACCCACGTTGAACTCGTCGGGCAGACCCTCGACGAAACGTCGGGCGGCCTGCTTCGCCGCGGCCAACCGGTCCGGTTCGACGTCGGTGGCGAGCATCGAGGTGGAGACGTCCACCGCCACCATCACGGTGGCCCGTTCCCGGGGCACCCGGACCTCGGCGCTCGGGCGGGCGAAGCCGACCACCAGCAGCGCCAGCATGGCCAGGAACAGCCCAGCCGGAACGTGCCGACGCCAGGCGGGCCGCTGCGGCGCGACCCGGTCCAGCAGTCGCAGGTTGGTGAAGCGGACCGCGTACCGGCTGCGTCGCCGCTGCACCACCAGGTATGCGACGACCAGGGCGAGTACGCCGAGCAGCAGCCAGAGTCGCAGCGGGGACTGCCAGATCACGCGACACCTCCCCGAGGTTGGCCGGCCGGCGCGGCGGCCAACCGGCGCTGGGCGTGCACGTGTCGGACGATGTCCGCACTCCAGTCGCCGTCGGTGCGCAGCGGCAGGTGGGTGGCCCCACTGCGGCGCAGCGCCTGGTGGACCTGTTCGCGCTGGCCGGTCGCGGCCTCCGCGTACCGCTCGCGCAGCCTCCGGTCCGATGTGCACACCTCGCGGTGCCGACCGGTCTCCGGGTCGACGAGCGTGATCAGGCCGACGTCCGGTAGTTCCAGCTCACGCGGGTCGGTCACCTCGATCGCCAGCACCTGGTGCCGGACCGCCAGCCGACGCAGGGTCCGCTCCCAGGGCGCTGCCGCGTGGGGCTCGTCGGGCAGGCCGTCGAGGAAGTCGGAGACCACCACGACAAGTCCCCGTCGATTGGCGATCCGGTGCAGCGCGTCGAGTCCGTCCGCGAGGTCGGGCGGTCGGGGGGTCGGCCCGCGCCCCGGCCGGTCGGTG
Organism: Micromonospora sp. NPDC003944; assembly: GCF_053605225.1. Taxonomy (NCBI): domain Bacteria; kingdom Bacillati; phylum Actinomycetota; class Actinomycetes; order Micromonosporales; family Micromonosporaceae; genus Micromonospora; species Micromonospora sp. NPDC003944. The sequence continues at coordinate 3,736 of NZ_JBSGIV010000019.1, read as the reverse complement.
GGCGCGGTCGCCCGCGGGGCGGCGAGCAGCGCGCGGAGCAGGGCAAGCAGATGGGTACGCCCGCTGCGGGCCGGGAAACGGCGTACCCCGTCGGCGCGCAGCACCTGGGCGCCGAGGCGGTTGCCGACGCCCGCGGTCAGGAAGCCGACCGCCGCGACGGCGGCCACCGCCAGTTCACGTTTGTCCAGCTCGGCGGTGCCGAACTCCATGCTGGCGCTGCCGTCGACGAGGAGCCAGGTGGTCAGTTCCCGGTCGGCGTCGACCTGCCGGACGTGCGGCACGGCGGTCCGGGCCGTCACCGCCCAGTCCATCCGGCGTACCTCGTCCTCGCCCGGCCGGTACTCGCGACTGCCGGACGGTTCGCTACCCGGGCCGGGCAGCAGACCGCGGTACTGACCGTGCAGCAGACCGTTCAGCCGGCGCGTGACGGTCAACTCCAGGCGGCGCAGACGCTGGTCCGGGGCCAGCTCGGCCAGACCGGGGTCGGCGGGTGTGCCTGTCGACGCGACGGCGGCGCGTCTCATGCCGCCGCCAGGTCCGGCGCCTGCTGTGGGTGCCCGGCGGCCAGCCGGGGCGGCGGCACCGCCTCGACGAGCCGTCGCACCACGCTCTCGGCGGACACCCCGTCGGCCACCGCGTCGAAGGAGAGCACCAGTCGGTGGGCGAGGACGTCGACGGCCAGCTCACGGATGTCCTCGGGCAGCACGTACTCCCGACCCCGCAGCAGGGCCTGTGCCCGGGCTGCCGCGACCAGGCCCAGGGTGGCGCGCGGGCTGGCCCCGTACGCCAGCAGCGGGGCGATCTCCGGCAGCCCGAACCGGCCCGGGTCGCGGGTGGCGAGGATCAGCCGCACCACGTACTCGGCCAACGCGTGGTGCACGAAGACCCGCTCGGCGTGGACCTGAAGGTCCCGCAGCCGTTGGGCGTCGAGCACCTGGCGCGGGGTCGGCCGGTCGGTGCTCATCCGGTAGAGGATGGCCAGCTCGTCGGCGTCGCTGGGATAGTCGACGACCACCTTCATCAGGAACCTGTCACGCTGCGCCTCGGGGAGCTGGTAGACCCCCTCGGACTCGATCGGGTTCTGGGTGGCCAGCACCAGGAACGGCTCCGGGACGGGCCAGCTGCGACCACCGATCGAGACCTGCCGTTCGGCCATCGCCTCCAGCAGCGCCGACTGGACCTTCGCGGGAGCCCGGTTGATCTCGTCGGCCAGCACGAGATTGGCCATGATCGGGCCCAGCTCGATGTCGAAGGTCTCCTTGGACGCCCGGTAGATCCGGGTGCCCACGATGTCGGACGGCACCAGATCGGGGGTGAACTGGATCCGGGAGAAGGTGCCGCCGACCACTGTCGCGAGGGTCTGCGCGGCCAGGGTCTTGGCCACGCCAGGGACCCCCTCCAGGAGGCAGTGTCCGTTCGCGACCAGGGCGGTGAGCAGGCGTTCGACGAGGCGATCCTGCCCGACGATCACGCGTTTGACCTCGAAGAGGGTCTGTTCCAGCTCGATGCCGGTCGGCTCCGGATCGACCGGGCTGGGCATGCTGGCCAGGGTGTCCGAGATGTCCGTCACGGTGCTTGCTTCCCGGGCACACGCCGGGCAAACGTCGGATTGTGCGACCCGGAGCGGCCCGGAGGGGCCCGGATGGGGATGGACCGCGCGAAAGGGTGACGAGCGGCGCGAGGCTGCCGAAGAAGCACACAACCACTCGGGCTTCACGGACGCGAAGGGCCCCCGCGCAGGATGCGCGGGGGCCGGTGTCGGTTCGGTCAGGGCGTGTGGGTGAGCAGGGTGAAGCCCAGGTTGGCCGGCGTCCCGGCCGAGTTGCGGGTCTGCACGAAGACCGCGTTGGGTGTCAGCAGCCGTGGGGCGACCGAGACCTCACCACCCGGCGGGATGCAGCAGGAGCCGGACAGGGAGAGGGTCGCCAGGAAGGCACCAGCCGAGACGTTGTGGCCGAAGATCACCTCATACTCCCCGACGCCGTACTTGATGACGGTGCCGGTGCCGCGCGCCTTGGTGCCGTTGGCGTTGACGACGGTGAAGACGTTCGTGGCCACCAGTGGAGTGGCCGCATTCGCCTTCAGCGCGGCTTTCGCGATGCGCGCCGACTCGGCGCTCACCGGTGGCTGGGCGTTCGTGCCTCGTGCCGGCTGGATGGCTTCCTGCGGCGCCTTCGCCGACGGCTGGGCGACAGCGATGCCCCCACCGGCGAGACTGAGCCCCAGGACGGCGAACGTGACCGCCGCCACCTTACGTCGGAAGGATGTACTCATGACAGGTCCCCCTTGTGTGACCGTGTGAATTCGGCCGACCCGCGGGGCGGGACGGATGACTGCCAAAAATAGGCGTACGACGGCAGTTGGGTGGGGGTAAAGCCGCTTCGCTCACACCCGACGAGACTGATTTCCCAATAATCTGCATCCCCTCTGAGCTGCGATTACTACTCAGAGTTGCGTCGTTTAAACCAGATGGAACGTAGCACCGAAAAAAGCCGCCAGTCAATAGTTGATCTCGCTTTTCCGGAGTGTCAACCAACCGTCAGACAATTGTGAGAAGTGAGCGCACCGTCATTCACGAAACGGCTTAGCCGGGCCCGACTACGATCATTGTCGTGATCATCGACGCTCCGCCCACGCGCCGGAACGCGCGGCTCGGCACGGCGCTCTGCTGGCTCGCCGTCGTACCCGGCGCCCTCTGGGCAGTCGCCCGACTGCTCGGCCTGGACCGGGGGCCGTTGGTGCAGGCGCTCGCCTTCACGCCGTACATCGCGGGAGTCAGCGTGCTGGTCCTGGCCCTCGCGCTCGCCCTGCGGCGCTGGTGGCCGGCGGCGCTCGCGGCCCTGGCGGCGGTGGCGCTGCTCGGCACCGTCACACCTCGGGCGCTGGCCAGCCCGCAGCCGCCGGCGACCGGGCCGACCGTGCGGCTCCTCACCGCCAACCTGCTCGCCGGCGCGGGTGACGCGCGAACGCTTGTGGAACTCGTCCGCCGACACCAGGTGGACGTGCTCACCGTGCAGGAGTTCACCCCGGACGCGCAGGCCGCCCTGGACCAACTCGGCCTCGACACGCTGCTGCCGCACCGGCAGCTCCACCCGGAGATCGGCACCGCCGGCTCCGGGCTCTACGCGCGGTGGCCGATCACCGACGGTGGCGTCCGACGCAACCTCAACGGTTGGGGCTTCAACCAGGCGTACGCGACGGTCTCCGTTCCCGGCGGGCCCCCGGTCCGCGTCGAGTCGGCCCACCCCTCGGCGCCGTACGCGCTGGACCAGACGGGCGCGTGGCGCGCCGACCTGACCGCCCAACCACCGGCGACCCCGGAGGGTGGCCTGCGGATCCTCGCCGGAGACTTCAACGCGACCCTCGACCACGGTCCCCTGCGGGCACTACTACGCACGGGTTACGTCGACGCCGCCGACGCCGCGGGGCAGGGCCTGACCGGCACCTGGGGCCCGTACGACGGCGACCTCATCCCACCCGTCACCATCGACCACGTCCTGGTCGACCACCGGATAGCCGTCCGCTCCGTGCAGGTGCTGACCCTCCCCGGCAGCGACCACCGCCCCGTCCAAGCCACCCTCACCCTCCCCTAACCCGCCCCGCCCCTCGCCTGCCGATCTTGCACTTTGTGTCCCGGCATCAGTGACAGAAGCCGCATACCGTCGACACAAAGTGCAAGATCGCGAGAGCGGGGGGCGGGGGGCGGGGGGCGGGGGGGGGGCGGGCAGGTGAGGGG